>CALMZY010000378.1 GCA_937870865.1 uncultured Lentisphaerota bacterium
TCCTCGTGATGGATGGCCTCGTCTGCCGCCGCACGGGAAGCTCAATCCTCTCCCGCTCGCCGCGCGAATTCGCGGCGCTGTTTCCGGCGTCGGCCGTGGTGTGGTGGTACTTCGAATACTTGAACCGGTTCATGCAGAACTGGCGGTACGAGGGATCGGAACACTTCAGCGCGCTCCATTACATCGTCTTCGCCACGCTCTGTTTCTCGACGGTCCTGCCCGCGATTTTCGAGACCGCGGAATTCCTCTCGAGCTTTTCGTGGTTCCGGACGGCCTACGCGAACGGCCCGCGCTGGCGGCCGGTCCCGCGGCGCGCGCTCCCCCTCATCGCCGCGGCGGGCGCGGCCGGCCTGGCTCTGCTCGCGCTCGCGCCGAACGCGTTCTTCTGGCTGACGTGGGTAGCGCCGCTCGCGCTGATCGCGGCCTGCCTCGGCTGGGCCGGCGCGGCGACTCCGTTCGACGACCTCAAGAACGGCAACTACAGCCGGCTGTTCACGCTCGCCGCCGCGGCGCTCGTGTGCGGATTCTTCTGGGAAATGTGGAACTTCCTCAGCCTGCCGAAATGGCACTACACCGTGCCGTACGTCACGTGCTGGAAGATCTTCGAGATGCCCGCCGTCGGCTATGCCGGCTACCTGCCGTTCGGGCCGATCTGCTGGTTTCTGTGGGAAGGGATGCGAAGGATCGTTCATCCACGGTGGGACAAAGCAAACGTCGAACTTCGAACGCCGAACGTCCAACGTCGAAGTGAGCGAGGATAGAGCGAAGCTCCCTTTCGCTCACTTCAGAGTTCGGCGTTCAGCGTTGGGCGTTCGACGTTCAATCCAAAAGCCTCGCCCTACCAGCCGGATGGCAAATCAATCCTCGTCCACGCCCAATTGCGAAACACGGTCGGCCAGTTTGACCACGAGGCGCGAGAGTTGGGCGATCACGAGGCCCATCAGGCCCATCAGAAAGGAGGCGATGAACACCATCAGCGCCATCGGCCACTCGTCCGGCCGCTCCCACCATTTCGAGACGAACATCCATGTCATGGACAGACAGCACAGAAGCAGGCCGGCGGTGCCAAGCGCCACGGCGAACAGGGCGACGCCCGTCCCGCCGATCGGCTCCAGATCCTCCTCGTATTCCTCCTCCGGCTGGCTGGACATCATAACCTTACGTTTCGGGATGTGAATGACCGGCAATCCCGGGGAGGTGGCCGCTGCGGGAGCCGGTCTCTTGGTGGCGCCGCCGGCGCCCTTGGATTGGGCCGCGGGAACAATCTGGCTCTTCTGACATTGGGGACATTCGAACTCGCAGCCGGCTTCGTCAAGTTCAGCGGACAGCTTGGTTCCGCAACTGCTGCAGTGGAAGATAATATTCGCCACGTTGCCCCTCCTTTTGTTTCAACCTGTACAAAACACGGAAAGGTCACGCACAAGATGGCACAGGGATGTAACCGCTGTCAAGGAATGCAGGAAACCTGTCCGGTTCACGGGATGGGTCAGCCGCGACAACGCACCCGCGCCGGAAAGCGTGCGGCAGCCCCCATCCCCCAAAACAGCTTGACCCTCCTCCCGCTCCGCTTACAGTCCTCGGCACGATGATCAGAACGCCGCTCATTCTTCTCCTGGTGCTCATCCTCGCCGGCGCCTTCGCCTGCACGGCCGCCGAGATCGTGGCTTTCGATTCCTTCGCCTATCCCAATGAAACCGCGGCCGCGCGCACGTGGCAGTCGTCGCCGGCCTCCCCGAAAGTCGTCGTCGGCTCCGCGGGCGCGCCGGGCCTGACTTTCCCCTGCCCGTTCTCGAAGGACCTCCAGCGGGTGTACTGGGACAAGGCCGTGTCGCTGGACCTCTCCCGCTGTTCGAGCATCGCCCTCGACCTTGCCTGCGACCGGCCGGAGGCCTTCCGTTCCCTGAACCTTTACCTGAAGAGCGGCGACGGCTGGTATGTCTGGAGCGGCTCGCTTCCCGAACCGGGCCGCCCGCGGATCCTCGCGCTGAAGGGTGACTTCGCGACCGAAGGCAAGCCCGCCGGTTGGGACCGGATCGAACTGGTCCGCTTGTCCGCGTGGCGCGGCATTCCCGCCGATACCACCGTGACGGTTTTCGCGATGGAAGCGCGGGGCGATTCGATCCTGCTCGTCAAGAACACTTCGTCCAGCCCGAGCCCGGCCGAGCGCAACTTCGCGGCCAAGGTCAACCAGCACCTCAGCCGCTGGCTCCGGGACCTGAACATCCCGCACGGCGTCGTTACGGACGACGAGGTGGCCTCCGGCGCGCTCGGCACGGCGCGCGTCGCGATCCTCGGCTACAACCCGCACCCCTCGCCGGCCGAACTCGCCGCGCTGAACCGGTTCGTCCAGCGGGGCGGCAAGCTGATCGTGTTCTACGCCTCGGACGTCGGGCTGGCGGACCTGATGCACGTACGCCTCGAATCGTACAAGCGTTCCGAACTGCCCGGCCAGTGGAGCTCGTTCGAGTTCGCCGACCCGGACGAATGGAACGTCCCGAAGCAGATTTTCCAGGAGTCGTACAACCTCATGCCCGCATTCCCCGCGGACCGCTCCGCGCGCGTGATCGCGTGGTGGCAGGACGCGCGCGGGCGGCGCGCCCCCGAGCCGGCGTGGATCGCGTCCGACAGCGGCCTGTGGATGACCCACGTCCTGCTCGATGACGACGCCCTGCAGAAGCACAGCCTGCTCCTGGGCCTGCTCGGCCGGTACGAACCCATGGTCTGGCAGGCCGCCGCGCGCGCGAGCCTGGACCGCGTCGGCAAGATCGACTCGTTCCGCAGTTTCGCGGAAAGCACGCTGGCAATCGGCGCGCACGCCGACGATGCGTCCGAGCCGGACAAGGTGCGGAAGCTGCTGGCGCGGGCGGACGCTCTGCACCGGGACGTGGCCGGTTTGTACGAGCAGGGCAAGTACAAGGAAACCATTGACCGCTGCGCCGATCTGCGGAGCAGCCTGGTCGAGGCATACGGCCGGGTACAGCAGTCGAGGCCGAAGGAGTTCCGCGGCGTCTGGGACCACGACGGCACCGGCTGGTTCCCGGGCGACTGGGACAAGACGTGCGAGATCCTCGCCGCGCACGGCATCAACGCCATCTTCCCCAACATGCTCTGGGGCGGCATCGCCCATTACCCGAGCACGGTTCTCCCCCGCTCGTTCACCCTTCAGCGCTACGGCGATCAAATGGCACAGTGCGTGGACGCCGCGCACGCCGCCGGCCTCCAGGTGCACGTCTGGAAGATCTGCTGGAATCTCAGCGGCGCGCCCCAGGAATTTATCGACCGGATGAAACAGCAGGGCCGCCTGCAGGTCACTGCAGGCGGGAAGACGCTGAACTGGCTATGCCCGTCGCACCCGAAGAACGCCGCGATGGAGCTGGCCGCGATCAAGGAAGTGGCGACCCGCTATCACGTCGAAGGGATTCATCTGGATTACGTTCGCTTCCCCAGCGGCGAAGCCTGCTATTGCCCCTCGTGCCGCGCCGCGTTCGAGGACTGGCGCGGCTCAAGCGTCAGCGGCTGGCCGAAGAGCGCGCAGGCCGGCGGCAAGCACCTCAAGGAATTCCGGCGCTGGCGCGCCAGCCGCATCAGCGACTTCGTCCGCGCGGTGCGCAACCAGCTCCGCGCCATCAGCCCTGACATCAAACTGTCCGCCGCCGTCTGGGGAAATTATCCCTCGTGCGCCGACAGCATGGGCCAGGACTGGGCCGCGTGGCTGAAGGAAGAGACCGTGGACTTCGTCTGCCCGATGAACTACACCGTGGACCTCTCGCGCTTCTCCACCCTCACGCACGCACAACTCGCCCTCCCGCGCGCGAAAGGCCGCGTCTATCCCGGACTCGGCATCACCGCCGACGAAAGCCAGCTCCGCGCCGACCAGGCCATCGAGCAAATCGTCGCCCTCCGCAAACTTGGCGCCGGCGGCTTCATGCTCTTCGACCTGAGCCACACCCTCCGCGAGGAGACATTGCCCGCGCTGAGATGGGGACTGACGGCGGATCACGCGGATGAGCGCAAATGATCGAACAAGGAGGCATCCAGCCCCTTCGTCACGCCGACCGCGCGACAGCTTCTTCCATTTGCTGGCCACTAGCTATTATCTATTATCAAGCGTTTGGCAGATGTATAAAATATTGCATGATAATGTATTGTGCATGTATTCACCATGCACATTGACAACATAACGACTTCGTATTGACAATAAGCCATCTTCGTGTTGACAATATACCCATATGAGTAATGAACACACAGACCGAGGCCAGGAGATAATGGACTTCCTTATCGCGCAGGTGCCTCACCACCCCAAAGACGTCGTCCGACTCACCTGCGAGAAGTTCGGCATCACGCGCCAAGCGGTCAATCGGTATTTACAGGAGTTGATCGACACCGGGAAGATTCTGGCATCCGGCAACACGAATCAGCGCCGATACGAATTACCCGTGCTGAAAAACGAGCTGTTTGCACTTCCTATAGTCAACCTGGAGGAAGATGCGGTATGGCGAGAGAGGATTATTCCCCTCGTCACCACCCTCCCAAACAACGTTGTCAATGTCTGGCAGTACTGCGTCAGCGAAATGATCAACAACGCAATCGACCACTCAGGCGGGAGCGAGATCCGTGTGCGAGTACAACAAAATGCCGCCGTTACAGAAATCATCGTTCTGGATAACGGCGTCGGAATATTCCGCAAGATCAAACAAGCCTGCAATCTCGAAGACGAGCGTCATGCCGTTCTCGAACTCGCGAAAGGCAAACTGACTACGGATCCTACGCGACACACAGGCGAGGGAATCTTCTTCACATCGCGCATGCTGGATAACTTCGCGATACTCTCTGGAGATGTATTCTTCAGCCATAAGCATGAAGAGGAGGAAGATTGGATATCGGAGCGGGAGAAACCGGATGCGGGAACTGCTGTCTTCATGGTCTTGGCGAATAACAGCTCACAGACGACGCAAGAGGTATTCGATTACTTCGCATCGGAGGAACACGACTATGGATTCACCAAGACTGTCGTCCCGGTGCGCATGGCTCAACATGGTGCCGAGCAATTAGTATCTCGTTCCCAAGCGAAACGACTTCTGGCAAGAATCGACCGTTTCTCCATCGTGTTGTTTGACTTCAAAGGGGTGGATGTCATTGGCCCAGCATTTGCAGATGAAATATTCCGGGTCTTTGAAAGAAGCCATCCAAACATTCGCCTCGTGCCGATTAACGCCTTGCATGCCGTGGAGCAGATGATTGTTCGGGCCCGCTCTGTGCCACGAGAGGGCCCTGCCGGAGAAGAGCTTAAGACCCAACCAGAGAGTTGACCGGACTGATGAGCCACGGGCCTCGGCGTCACCGCCGACGAAAGCCAGCTCCGCGCCGACCAGGCCATCGAACAAATCGTCTCCTTGCGCAAACTCGGCGCTGACGGCTTCATGCTCTTCGACCTCAGCCACACCCTGCGCGAGGAAACACTGCCCGCGCTGAGGTGGGGCCTCACGGCGCCCTAAATCGACCCCGAAAGAGCCCAAGGTCGGACCTCGTCTATTCCTTGAGCCCCAACAATGTACGACGCCGGGAAGGGGCAAAAAGCGGCCTCAGCGGCATTTTTCGGGGCCGAAAATGGCTGTAAATGGTCCGGCCACGCGTGACAGTTGCTATTATGCCGACGCGATACTCACTAGGCGTTGGCCCATCCAATACAAAAACCGAGGGCTTGACAACTGTAGCCTATAGGATACACTGTGATTGTGTATGAAATACGAAAGACTCAACTCTTTGCACGCTGGCTTGATGGGTTACGCGACTTGCGTGGCCGTGCGCGGATACAGGCCAGAATTGAGCGTCTTGGTGCCGGGCATCCGGGCGATGCGAAGTCCATTGGCGAAGGGGTTTCTGAACTGCGAGTCGACTGTGGTCCGGGCTACCGCGTCTATTTCAAGAAACAGGGACGCGAGATCATCGTCCTCCTGGCCGGCGGCAACAAGAGCACGCAAGCCCGTGACATTCGAATGGCGATGCAGCTTGCGCGGAATCTATGAGAGGTGAACCATGAGCAAGACCAAAACAACTCGATACGATGTTGCCGAGCACCTCCGCACGCCGAAGGAAATGGCAGCCTATCTCGAAGCATGCATCGAAGAAGCACATGGCGATGCGGCCTTCATCGCAAAGGCTCTGGGTGATATCGCACGCGCTAAAGGCATGACCAAGGTGGCGCGCGACGCCGGCTTGTCCAGAGAGAGTCTCTACAAGGCATTATCCGGGGAACGAAGTCCGGAATTCGACACCGTTCTCAAGGTGCTCGATGCCTTGGGACTGAAGTTGCATGCAGAGCCTGCTCATGCATGAAGGCGGAATTGGCGGCACTATTCGGGGCCGAAAAGAAGTTGTAAAGGGGTCCCGCCACGCGTGACAGTTGCTGATATGCCGAAGCGTTGCCCCTTAAACGTTCGGCCATTCATATCAAATTGACACAACCGGCCATGTTACGTACATTGTACATATGAGCGAGATTCGCTTCGAGTGGGATGAGAAGAAGAATCGAGAAAACAAACGCAAACACGGCGTTGCATTTGAAGAGGCCCGAACAGTCTTTCTCGACGAAAACGCCATCCGCTTCTACGACCCGGATCATTCCGAAGAGGAAGACAGGTTCCTCATGCTAGGAATAAGTTTCACGCTCAGAGTTCTTGTGGTGTGCCACTGTTATCGAGCAAGCGACACGGTGATTCGCATCATTTCGGCACGCAAAGCAGACAAACAGGAAAAACAAGAATACCAAAGGTGACCCATATGCGCACTCATTATGACTTTTCCAAGATGAAGGGTGAGAAGAACCCGTACATCAAGCTGCTCAAGCAACCCATCACGATTCGCCTCGACAAGGAAACGGTGTCCTATTTCAAGGCGCTCGCGACCGAGCTTGGCGTCCCCTATCAGAACCTCATCAACCTCTATCTCCGGGATTGTGCCGTATCCCGTCGCAGACTGAAGTGGGCATCATAGAACCGACCGAACCATGAAGTGTTTCGGGTGTTGCCGGGCCGGACCTCGGAATTTCCCGCTCTTCACACTTCGGCGTTCGACGTTCACACCGCAAATCGATCCCCCCTCCATCCCATCCGCGGTAGACTCTTTGCTTTTCGAGGACGATGGCCAGCATCCCTCGCTTTACATCCCCCTCATCCTCTCCTATCATGCGCCGAAACCAGCTTTTGAAAGGGGCATTCATGTCCAAAACCGGGAAAGCCAAGTTCAAGCGAATCCTGCTGAAACTCAGCGGCGAGGTGTTCCAGAACCGCAAGAAGGGCGACAGCCTGGATCCCGACGTGCTCTGCGATATCGCGCGCCAGATCAAACGGGTCAAGGAGCTGGGCGTGGAGGTGGCGATCGTGGTCGGCGGCGGAAACATCTTCCGCGGCCTGCCCGGCGAGGGCCACGGGATCGACCGCACGACCGGCGACTACATGGGCATGCTCGCCACGGTCATCAACAGCCTCGCCCTGCAATCCGCCCTCGAAAAAATGAACGTCTACACGCGCGTGATGAGCGCGATCGCGATGCCCGCGGTCGCCGAGCCGTTCATCCGCCGCCGCGCGATGCGCCACCTCGAAAAGGGCCGCGTCGTGATCTTCGGGGCGGGCACCGGCAACCCGTACTTCACGACCGACAGCGCCGCGGCCCTGCGCGCGAGCGAGATCGGCGCGGACGTCCTGCTCAAGGGCACGAAGGTGGACGGCATCTACACCGCCGATCCGTTCAAGGACCGCAACGCGAAGCGCTACAAGACGATCACGTATTCCGAGGCGCTCCACAAGCAGCTCAAGATCATGGACGCGGCGGCGTTCTCGCTCTGCATGGAGAATCACATCCCGATCGTCGTGTTCAACTTCTTCAAGAAAGACGAAATCATCCGCGTGCTGAAGGGCGAACCCGTCGGCACGCTGGTCACCGCGTAAGGAGAAATCATGGAATCGCTTGATGATGTCCTGCTGGAAGCCGACGACAAGATGTCCAAGTCCGTCGATCACCTCAAGGAGCAGCTCGCGGGCCTGCGCTCGGGCAAGGCGTCCCCCAGCCTCGTGGAAAACATTTCGATCGAGTACTACGGCGCGCAGACGCGCCTGCGCCAGCTCGCGGGGATATCGATCCCGGAGCCGCGCCTGCTGGTCATCAACGCGTACGACCCGACCTCGCTCGCCGCGATTGAAAAAGCCATTCTCGCCGCAAACATCGGCATCACCCCGATCAACGACGGCCGCGTGATCCGCCTGCCGATGCCGGAGCTGAGCGAGGAGCGGCGCAAGGACCTCGTGAAGGTCGCGCACCGCATGGTCGAAGAGGCCAAGGTCGCGCTCCGCAACGTCCGCCGTGATTCCAACGAGGAAATCAAGAACCTCCAGAAGGGCGGCAAGATGACGGAGGACGAGCGCGACGAGGGCCTGAAGGAAATCCAGAAGTACACGGACGATTTCACCAAGAAGATCGACGACCTTCTCGCCGCCAAGGAAAAAGACATCATGGCGGTGTAGGGTCCGCCGCTCGCGGTGAAGCGCTCGCGATGAACTGTCCCCGGCGGAGCCATCCATAACACCATCCGCTGAGGACAGCGGACGCTGCACTTTTTTCCAAACCTTGGAAGATTTTCAGCCCGTTTTTCCAACCCTTGGAAAATCGCGCCTACTTGAACGCCTTCACTCGGTAGTAGTACGGCCCCACCCCGCTCACGGTGTCCGTGAATACGTTCTCCGGCGGCGTGGCAGGCAGGTCCTGTGCCAGCGGCAGGTAATCGCGGACCGACATATCCGTCGCGCGTTCGATGGAGTACCTGCGTCCGGCCATGCTGGGCCAGCGGATCGCGACAACCCCTTCCGCGCCGACGCGGCACACGCCGTCAAACACCGAGTTGGAGTCCGCCGCGCCCGAACCGGCCAGGAATTCGTGGTAGTTCGACGCACCATCGCTATCGGCATCCGCCGACTGGTCATTGACACCGACGATGTACGGCGTGGTCCCGCCCTCGGCGGAATCGGGAATGCCGTCGCGGTCCGAATCGGCGGCGCCGATCTCGGCCGCACCGAGTTCCCGGCCGTAGATTTTCACTTCATCGACCGCGCCCTGGAAATTTTCGGTGTGCGCGCTGCTTGAGCCCAGGCACAGCGGATGTGAGACACGCTGGATGAGCCCGGTGGCGGTCGTGTCTTCCTGCACCAGTTCACCATCGACATAAAGCCTCAACCGGCCGGGCGCGTACGTTCCGACGAGATGATACCAGCGGTTGGTCTCGAGGGCCGGCGACCAGACGGTGTGAACGTCGCCGCCGTCAAAGTAGATCTGAAACGCGACCACGGGCACATCCTGACCCGTTGCGATCAGGTAGGATGTCTGCCGGTTGTCGACCGACCAGAAGCCTTTTTCAAGCAGCCGGTTCCACCAGTGCGGAACGCTGTCGAAACGAAAACACAGATCGATGCTCATTGCGTGCCGCGGGCTGAGATCCGGCGAATCGGCGATCTCCGCGTAGCTGTTCGTCGTTCCGTCGAACACCAGCGCGCGGCCCGCGCGGCCGTTGGTCCGCGAGGTCCCAAACGCCGTTCCCGCCAGGCCGTTGCCGGAGAGGTCGGCCAGCGCGGAGCCGCCGCTTTCGTCCGCGGGCCAGTATCCGCGCAGCGCGTAATCGCCGACCTCGAACTCCCAGAGTGAGTAGCCGCCGGCCGTTCCGCGCTGGACGCCGAGTATGCGGACGTAGCGGGATGTGCGGACGCCGACATCCACGATATCCAGGCCGCCATCGGAATTCGTCTCCGAATGAACCGTGGTCCAGCTCGCGCCGTCGTTCGAAATCTGGATATTGTACTGCCTGCCGTAGGCGGCTTCCCAGCGGAGCCGGACAGTGTTGAACGCGCGCGGCTTGATGAAGTCGAGGCACAGCCATTGCGACTCCAGGAACTGCGACGCCCACCGCGTGGCCGCGCTTCCGTCGATTGCGCGGGCGGCCTGGTAGTCTTCCGACTGGCAGGAGGAAGCAGTGGCGATCGGGCTGGGCTTGAAGCACCACGAGTAGTCGGCCGACGGCTCCACCCCGCGGTCGCGGATGGACGGCTCCCACGTGGTGTCGAGCATACCGAGCCCGCTTTCGTTCGCCCGCAGGAGGTCCGCCCAATCCCTGATGTTCTTGAAGTTGTACCAGGGCGACACGATGTACTCGAGCCCAAGCGACTTCATCAGCGCCGGCGAGTTCTGCATCTTGCCGAGGCTGTTGTCGGCGGGGTCGTACCACCAGACCAGGGGAATGACGTCATTGGAAATGAGGTTCAGGGCCGGGCCGGTCTCGCCCCACGGCCCGCTGTGCACGACCTGGAAGTAGTCGTGCGCGCCGTTGTGGTACGGGCTGATCATGTCGTCCCAGATCAGCATCCGCGTGGACGGGCTGACCTCGTGAATGTGGTTTCGGAGGCCGTTGACCGCGTCGGCCAGCAGGACGGAGTTGCTCATGCCGCGACTTGCGCAGCGCGAGTCGCGGTTCATGCCGTACAGTTCGTCCAGCATGACGCTGAAGTACTTCGGCGACAGCGAGCTGATGACATCGTCCATTCCGTCGAACACGAGTTCCCAGGTCCGCGGCTCGGACAGGCAGGCGGGGGCCTTCCACCAGATCTGATTGAAATTCAGCACCGTGTCGTAGCTCACGAGCACGCGCTGGCCGTTGGTGATGCCGCCGCCCGCCAGCCGCCGGATTTGCGTGGGCGCGTGGGTCGCCTCGTACGGATACGCCATGTAGCCGTCGATCACCTCGTAGTCCACGCCTTCCGCGTAGTTCGTCGTCTTCGCCCGGTTCGTCACCTTGATGTTCGAGTTCGTCGTGCGAACGACGTTGACCAGCCGGCCGTTCATCCGCTCCAGCTCGACATCGTCCACCCACATCGTGCCGGAGTTGTTCCAGAAGCTCGCCGTGACCAGGAGGATGCCGCAGTTCGGCTGCGTGCGGATGCTCATCTCTTCCCGGCCCCAGGAATCGACCGACGTCACCGGAATGAAGTGCTCCACGATGTACTCGCTGTTGCTCGTGTATTCCACCGCGCGCACGGCGGCGTGGTACTCCCCGACCGTCCCGGCAGCCCTCATGCCGTAGAACGCAAGACGGTAGACCGAGGAAGGCTGGGCATTCAGCGACTGGATCAGCGGGTTGCTGCTGCCCGGGGTGCTCCTCTCGACGCGGACGGAGTAACCGCCGCTGTGCGCCACCGTGGCGTCGCGCTGCCAGTAGTTCAGAGGGTTGTACACATCCGTGTAGAACAGCCAGCCGTCGGGAACCCCGTCGCTGTTGACGTCGGCCTCGAAGCCGGTGTTCTGGAGCGCGACGATGGACGGCGTCTCCGCGACGGCGACATCATTGCTGAACCGGAACGGCTCATCGGCGATCGCGGCCCCCTCGGCGCAGTGCGGGTCCCGCGACAGGATATTTCCCGCTGTGCTCAAGCCGTTCATCGCCGGGTAAGGCTCGATGTGCCGCTCCCGGCAGTAGGCGAACAGCTCCTGGAACAACGACCGGTTCGAGCGGCCGAGGCCGTAGTCGTCGCGGTCCATCCACCAGAGCGAGTCGTAAGAAAACTCGGCGCGGTTGATCTTCAGCGAGGCGAATCGGTCGATCGCGCGCTTCGCCTCGTTGACGCCGTCGGGCGCGCCCAGCGGCCAGCCGAAGAGGCAGATGCCTCGCCACGGGCGGTCCGGCCAGTCCCGGATGCTCACGCCCGCCACGCGAACGACACCGCCCGACGCCGACAGCAGCTGCTTCAGCGTCTGGACGCCGTAGAAGAGCCCGGTCGAGTTCGTGGCGGAGATGACGATCAAGTTGTCGGCGAACACCTCGAGCCGGTAGCCCTCCGCGCCGAGGCCGGCGTCCGGCATGACGCCGCGCTGGCCGCAGAGGCGGGAGGCCTGAGGATCGGAGAGAGGATTGGCAAGCACCACGCGCGCGCCCGCGGCGCTCGCCGTGTCCGTCACGGCGACGGCCAACCCGAGCAGGCCGCACGCGTTCGTGAAATCACGAGCCGTGAACAAGTCGACGGAATTTCCCGCCATGCACGCGACGGCCCACGCGCCCGTCATCGCCACATCGAATCCTTTCAGCGCGAACTCCTGCGGCTGAGGCGCGACAAGCGACTCCACCGAGATCGCGCCGAAAGACGGATTGTCCACGGTGCTGCGCGCCTGGATGTTCAGCTGCTCGTCGCGGACCTCCGTCACGAAGCTGAAATTCAGGGCCCGCGCCCACCCCACCCGCGCGTAGATGTCGAGATTCGTCAGGACCTGCCGCCCCTCCAGCCAGACATCGAAAACGCGCGCATTCACGGCGCCGAGGTAGTTCTCCGCAAAGCGGAAGGTCACGCGGTAAAGCCCGTTCGGCAGGTCCAGCTTGTACTCGTTCACGCCCCAGCGTTCGGTCTGGTAGAGGCTATCGTCGCCGGTGTCGGCAATCGCCTGGGAGGTAACCGACACGTTGCCGTTGGTGTACCCCCATCCGCCCTCCGGCGCATACAGGGAATCCGCCGAGTAGACCGTGCCGTCGAGCGCCGTGTAATCGCCGCCGCCGCAATTGATGTGCTTCTCGAAAGCCGAGGCAACAGGAACAAACGAGACGAGCACGACCGAAAGAACTGCCGGGAATATTCTGCCCACGGGACCTTCCTTGGTTCCACTTTACGGCAGCATTTTAGCAGAAACCCGGCGGCGAACCAAGCCTGAACGTTCGATCGCGTCGATGATTTTCAGGTCGGCGGCGGAAAAAGGATACCGGCGCAGACTCTTCGGCGAAACCCATGCAAAGTCCATGCAATGGATCGCGCACGGCCGGCCTTTGACGATCCGCGCCCAGTGCGCGTGGAGATCGATCGTGAAATGACTGTATGCGTGATGGACCACGATCAGCCGCGGGCCGACCTCCGTGTCGATCCCCAATTCCTCCATCAGTTCGCGGCGGATGCATTCGGGCATCGTCTCGCCGCGCTCGCGCGTCCCGCCCGGAAATTCCCACAGGCCGCCGAGCATCGACGTCTCCTTGCGCTGGGCGATCAGGACTTTCCCGCCGCGGCCGACGACCACGCCGGCGCCGACGATCTTGTGCGGCACCTTGGCTTTCTTTTTCTTCAACGGATACCGCTCCGGGTTCCCGCGCGCGAAGGCCTTGCACACTTTCCACAGGGGACATTCGCCGCATCTCGGATTGCGCGGCGTACACACCAGCGCGCCGAGTTCCATCACGCTCTCGTTGCTCAAGCCGGCGCGGCCCGGGAGGATGAACGCGTCGGCCCATTGCTGGAATTTCTTCTTTGCCGCAGAGGACGTGATGTCGCCGCCGTACGCCATCACGCGCGACAGGACGCGGATCACGTTGCCATCGACGACGGCGAGATCGAGCCCGAGCGCGAGGCTTCCGATCGCGGCCGCGGAGTACTCGCCGATTCCCGGCAGGGACAGCAGGCCCTCGCGCGTGCGCGGAAACACGCCGCGGTGATGCTCGATGACGAACCGGGCCGCGTCCTGCGCGTTGCGCGCGCGGGCGTAGTAGCCGAGGCCTTCCCACAGCTTGAGGACATCCTGCCGCGGCGCGCGGGCCAGGGCGCGCAGCGACGGGAACCGCTTCATGAACCGGTTGAAGTACGGGACGGCCGTGTCCGCACGCGTCTGCTGGAGCATCAGCTCGGAGATCCAGACGCGGTACGGGGTGCGGCGGGAACGCCACGGAAAGGACCGGCGGTTTTTCCGGAACCAGCGAACGAGATCTCGATGAAAAGCCGTTGTCGTTTTGCGCATGGGTCTGGAAAAGGCTTTTAATCCAGGCTCAACGGTTCGGGCGGCAGGCCGCGCCGCCGGTCGCGGAAGTAGCGTGCGGCCCGGGTGTTCAGTTCCGCGTGCGTCAATTGTCGCGGGGCACCGACCGTTTTCACCACGACATCCACAACCCAGGCCATACCCCAACTGCCGACGTGGCCATCCTCCTTCATCAGGGTGGAGGTGAAGAGGACTTCATACTTTCCCACCCCGCGGCGCTCGATCTCCCAGCGCGGGAAAAAGATGCTCGATCCATTCGTCGTCGCCTGCTGCTGAAGCCAGTCCTCCATGGTTCCCTCGCCCTGCGGCGCGGTCGCCGTCTTGACGAGCTTGATGGCCACGCTTTCCTCCGTCGCCCCGTCCAGCGCCCGGCGCAGGGCCTCGCGCTGCTCCGCCTCGCTGTCGCGCGCCTCCTGGACCGCGGGTTCCGTTTCCTCCAGGCGTCCGCATCCACACAGAACCAGCATCGCCATCACGGCCGCGCCACAGATCCTGTTCGGTGTGCATCTCATGAGTACCACCCGTTCATCCATCAGGTCCGCATTCATAGTAACGGCCTGTCTGCTGAACGCCCAGCGCAAAGAGATTTTGCTTTGACCGTGCAAAGCCAAAGGGCTATGTTTCGATCAGGATTTCCGAGGAGACTGCCGATGGCTGAAAACAACCAGAACACAGATGGGATCCAACCGCCGAAGATGAATCTGAACGGGAAAGAAAACGGCGCTCCTCCTCCCAAAGCTCCTCCGCCGGCCCGTCCGCGCCCCGCGGCAAGGCCCAAGGCCGACCCGAATCTTCAGAAAAAAGAAACAACCCGCATCGACCTGTCTTCCGCGATGGCCCTGCCTGTGGGCGGAGCGCCGCGCGACGAAGAGCGC
Source organism: uncultured Lentisphaerota bacterium (assembly GCA_937870865.1). Lineage (GTDB taxonomy): Bacteria > Verrucomicrobiota > Kiritimatiellia > CAIQIC01 > JAGNIJ01 > CALMZY01. The sequence goes on from CALMZY010000378.1 coordinate 14,694, forward strand.
GTCAAGAAAAGCACGTCGCGCATCGATTGGACTTCCGGCATTGTGCCCATGAGCGAGGAGGCCAAGCAGGAAGCGGCCAAGAAGTCCACGATCCGCATCACGACATCCCAGATCACGCCTCTTCCCGAAGATGACAAGGGCGAAGCGGCCAAGAAGGCGACCGTCCGCGTGCAGATCGATGAGGAACGCGCCAAGGGAGACACCTCCCGTCTCGACGCCAAGGCAATCGCCGGGGCCGAGGAGGCCGCAAAGAAGCGGACAGCCAGGATCGACCTGAACGAAGTCCTGGACGAAAGCGACGACATTTTCAAGAGGCGCACGGCTTTGCTGGATGCCAACAAGTTTGCGGGCTCCGCGGAAACCCCGGGCGCCCCGCGCACGATCCGAATCAAGCGCCCTGATACACCGCCAACCACGGTCATGAAGAGGCCGGAACCGCCTGCCGAGGAAGAGGCGGAAGTCGAGGCGGTCAGCATGGAGGCCGACAGCGCCAAGAAGAGCGAGACGGCCCGCATCGACCTCCCCCCGGAATCAGCGGATCAGCCGCCGACGCGCCGCAAGACGATACGCATCAAGCGGCCCGAGGGCGGAATGACCACCAGCAAGCCGCTGGTGATCGGGAGAACGGATGCCGTCGAAGGATCCGCGCGGGTTTCGGCCACGCCCGCCGAGGAAGAAGCCGGCGCGGTTTTCTCCATCGTGGCGCTGGTGGCCGTGTTGGTCGGCATCGCCTTGGTCACGGTTCAAACGTTGACCCTGCGGAGTTTCCTGTAGTTCCGGGTGCGGACGGCGGAAGTTCAATGGCACGGACTTGACGCGGCTGTCCTTTGCTGCATGTTAGTAACCAAGAAGTCACAACACTGATTCACGGAGGTAATGAGCCATGGCTGGAGCCAATGTCATTCATATCAACGCCGGGAACTGGCAGAGCGAAGTCATGAGTTCGTCGGTCCCCGTCCTCGTGGATTTCTGGGCGGAATGGTGCGGCCCCTGTAAAGCGATCGGCCCCGTCCTGGACGAACTGGGAACGGAGTTGGCCGGCAAGATGAAGGTCGCCAAGGTCAACGTGGACGAGAATCCCGAGCTGGCCGGCGAATTCGGGATTCGTTCCATTCCCACCCTTCTCGTCATCCAGGGCGGCGTGGTCCAGCAGCAGATGATCGGCGCGATGAGCAAGGCGGCCTTGAAAGAGAAAGTCGAACCGTTTCTCGGATAGGATTCGGGCCGCGGCCGTGTTTGTTCGAACGACTGAGCGCGGTTGAGAAAACCGTTCAGGCCTTTACCGCGGACTGCTGAAGCGCGAGGAGTTCGAGCACCCCTTTTTCCGCCAGTGTCAGCATCGTCTGCATCTCCGCCTTGGAAAAGGGCTGTTCTTCCGCCGTGCCCTGAACTTCCACGAACCGGCCCGACGCGGTCATGACCACGTTCATATCCACGTCGGCGGCGACGTCCTCCGCGTAGCAGAGGTCCAAAACGGCCTGGCCGCCGACCACGCCGACGCTTACCGCGGCCACCGCTTCCACCATGGGATCTTCGTCGAGGATGCCGTCCTTCATGAGACGGGTGATGGCAAGCCGGAGCGCCACAAACGCGCCCGTGATGGCCGCGGTCCTCGTGCCTCCATCGGCCTGGATCACATCGCAATCGACCCAGAGGGTTCGCGGACCCAGCTTGTCGAGGTCCACGACCGCGCGCAGGGCACGGCCAATCAAACGTTGAATTTCCTGGGTTCGGCCGCCGACTTTGCCCAGCGTGGACTCGCGGGACGTGCGCTCCTTCGTGGCGTACGGCAGCATGCTGTACTCGGCCGTAAGCCAGCCGCCACCTTTTTTCTGAACCCTCATCCAGCGCGGGACGGTTTCCTCGACGGAGACGCCGCAAAGCACGTGCGTGTTGCCCATGCGGACCAGCACCGAGCCAAGGGCCGATTCGACGAAGTTGACGGTGAACTCGGGGCGGCGAAGCTCATCCGATTTCCTGCCGTCAGGGCGTTCCGTATTCGTCGTCGTCATCCGCATCATCCGCGCACAAGAAAATGAACCGAGCCGCTGCGGGATTGACTCCCGCTCCAACACAGTTTACTGATTACGGCTGCACGATCCCTGTCTTGTGCCTGTAGCTCAACTGGACAGAGCGTTGGCCTCCGGAGCCAAAGGTTGTGGGTTCAACTCCCGCCAGGCACACCAGCTTCTTCAAAGCGAAGGCGAAGAACGAAGCCGGGCGTTGCCCTTCGCCCCGGCATGCCATCCCGCAACTCTGGTCAGCCGTTCTTCTTTTCGAAGTCCTTCATGAACGCGACCAGCGCGTCAATGCCTTCCATCGGGAAGGCATTGTAGATGGAAGCGCGGATGCCGCCGACGGAACGGTGTCCCTTGAGGCCCTTCATCTTCTGGGCCGAGGCCTCCTTGACGAAGGTCTCCTCGAGGGCCTCGGACGGCAGGCGGAACGTGATGTTCATGTCGGACCGGAATTCCTTGACCGCCGTGCCCTTGTAGAAGGACGATCCGTCGATCGCCGCGTAAATCTTTGCCGCCTTCTCGCGGTTGATCTTCTCCATCCCCTCCAGCCCGCCCTGCTTGAGCAGCCACTTCATGACCAGATTGAGGATGTAGATCGAGTAGCACGGCGGCGTGTTGTAGAGCGAGTTCTCCGCGAGGTGCGTCTTGTAGCGGAAGATGGTCGGAATCTTTTCGGAGACCTTTTCCGCGAGGTCCTTGCGGATGATCACCAGCGTCACGCCCGACGGGCCGAGGTTTTTCTGCGCGCCCGCGTAGATCAGGCCGAACTGGTTGGGGTCAAAGCGGCGGGATAGCATGTCCGACGACATGTCCGCAACCAGCGGGGACGCGGTCTTCGGGAACGCCTTCAGCTGCGAACCCGCGATCGTCTCGTTCGAGGTGACGTGAACGTACGCCGCGCCGGGCGTGTACTTCAGGCTGTTCATGTCCGGCATCCGCGTCGGGATGTCCTTCGACGTGTCCGCGAGGACGTTGACCTTGCCGATGATCTTGGCTTCCTTGATCGCCTTGGAACCCCACGCGCCGGAGTTGACGTAGTCCGCGACCTGCCCCTCGCCGAGGAGGTTCATCGGGACCATGGCGAACTGCTGGCTGGCGCCGCCCTGCAGGAACAGGACCGCGTAGTTGTCGCCCAGGCCGAGCAGTTTCTTGATGCTGTCGATCGCTTCGACGTGCACCGCTTCGTAGTCCTTGCCGCGGTGGCTGTGCTCCATGATCGACATGCCCGTGCCCTTGAATTCGACCAGTTCGGTGGCGGCCTGCTGGAGGACTTCGAGCGGAAGAACGGCGGGACCTGCGTTGAAATTATAGACTCGTGACATGGGCACTGCTCCTCTCGGTGTTGATACAGGGTTGATTCAAAAACAACGTGCGCACTCTACAGGCTCCGGAAGGGCATTTCAAGTCCGGAGGGAACGGGCAGATCACTCCTGCCCGCCGTGGAGTTTCAGGTACTGCACGACATCCTTGTTGTTCCGGCCGAGAGCCAGCTTCAACGGGGTACGCCCGGTTTTATCCCTCGGATTGACATTCGCGCCGCGGGCAAGCAGGAGCTGCACCATCCCCTTCTGGTTGTGAAGGGCCGCGATGTGAAGCGGCGTCTGCTGAACGTTGTCCACCGCCCGGAGATCGGCGCCGCGGTCCAGCAGGACGGTTGCGATGCTCAGGTACGTTCCGCCCGCCGCGCAATGCAGGGGGGTCTTGCCGTCATTGCGGTGCGCGCTGACGTTCGCCCCCTTGTCGAGAAGAAGCCTCACCAGCGCGGGCCGGTCCCGTTCAACCGCCCAGAAGAGCGGTTCCGCACCGGTATTATCCAGCGCATGAATGTCCGCGCCACGCAAAAGCAGAAGGCGCGCGATTTCCGTCTGCCCCTTCAGCGCCGCACAATGCAGGGGGGTCCAGTTGTCCTTGTCCTTCGCATGGACGTCCGCGCCCCCGGAAATCAGCATCTCGCAGACTGCCTTGTTCCCGGCCAGCGCGGCATAGTGCAGAGGCGTCTTGCCGTCATTGCTGACCGCCTTGACCAGCGCCGGATTCGTCTGCAGAAGAGTCTGCACCTTGACGAGGTTTCCCGCCTTCACCGCGTCGTGAATCTCCGCGGCCTGCGCGGCCAGGCAGAACAACGTTGCCAAGATGATGAAAACGCAAATCTTCACGGAACCCTCCTCCCCCAGATTGTACCGAGTCGCGCCGCAATGCCAAGCGCTCGATTCTTCACAGACGAAGTTGCGCACCGCCGAATCGCAGACCCCGCGGTCCCGGCAGTCCGGGATAGACGGCTCGGCGTCTGCGGCCAACACGGCAAGTACTGTTACCGATATCAACACAAAGCGCGGCCGACGGAACGGAAAATGTTTCAACCCCGGGCGGGAGAGGTTATTGATAGACATCGGGCAAATCGAAGAGCCGTCATACGCGGCCTTGCCGCTGGCGTTCGGAACCGGAGGGATTGGACCATGAGGAAATTGACGTCAGGCCTGTTGAGCATCCTGCTTTTGTCGTCCGTGTCGAGCAGCGGCGGCTGGTTCGGTTCGGGCGACAAGCGTCCACAACCGCCGTTCCTGCATGTTGAAGGCACCCGGATTACCGACGCAAACGGCAACGGAGTCGTCTTGCGCGGCCCGAACATCGGCTCCTGGTTTCTGATCGAGCCCTGGATGCTGAGGCTCGACGGTCAGCACCAGATCGAGAGCGAGAAGGATATCTGGGACGTGATGGAGAAGCGGTTCGGGCGGGAAGCGAAACTGGACCTGATCCGGACCCATCGCGGCAACTTTTTCACGGAGGAGGATGTCCGCCGGATCGCGGCGCTGGGCTTGAACTGTATCCGTGTCCCCGTCTGGTGGCGCGCGGTCTCCGATCCGGAATACGGGGGCGATTTCGCGTGGCTGGACCAGTGCGTGCAGTGGTGCAGGAGCCACGGCCTATACATCATCATCGACCTGCACGGCGCGCCGGGCGGACAGAGCAACGAAGGCCGCATTCTCGGCGAACGCAGTACGGGCGCTCTCTGGAAGGAAGCCAAGTACCGGCAGCAGACAATCGAATGGTGGCGGGAGGGCGCCGAACGATACCGGGACGAGCCCGCGGTCGCCGGTTACGACCTCCTGAACGAGGCTTACACGGTCGGCAATATGAGCACGCTCGCCGGTTTTTACGACGAGCTGTACAAGGCCATTCGGGCCGTGGACACCCACCACATTCTTTTCATCGAGGACGGTCTCCTCGGGTTCCACCTCCTGCCGAAACCGGAGGACCGGGGATGGGACAACGTGGTGTACAGCTTTCATTACTACCCCAAGGACACGGCCTGCGGGCTGAACGACCCTTCCGAGTTTTTCTACCGGCCCAACCGGATCGGCCTGTACAACGGCGTGCCGGTGCATGTCGGGGAATTCAATTCCATGCAGATCGATCGCGGCGGCATCAGCGCCTTCCAGAGAAATCGGGAGGTGTTCGATTACTTCGGCTGGTCCTGGAATTTCTGGAGCTACAAGGTGCTTGGCGGGAACCGGGACTACAACTGGGGGCTGTACGGCGACAATGCCAATCCGCCACCCAACCTGAATCACGATTCTCTCGAGGAGATCCGGAACTGGTTCGAATCGCTCCGCACCGAGTCGCTGAACGTGAACGCCGCGATGCAGGCCGTGCTGGCCCAGCCTTCACGCTGGCCGTTGGACGACGGCTCGCGGCTGACTCCGGCGCAGGCGTTCCTCCTCCCCGACCAGGACGGCCGGTTGCGACTGGAATGGGGGCGCCCCGTCCCGAACGCGGGGTACTGGGGACCGCTCGATCGCATGGGATGGGTGGTTGACGCGGAGGAGGACGGCGTTTACGAATTTGGAATCCGCTACGCGAACAACTCGCGCGACGGCCGCGCGCGGGTCTGGATCGACGGCGTGCAGGCCTTCGACGCCGAGCTGGCCGACGGCAAAAGCTGGATCGTCTACCGCGAGCATCCGCTCGGGAAATTCCCGCTGACGGCAGGCCGGCATACGATCGCGCTCGGAAAGGCGGACGCGAACGATTCCTTCATCAATCTCCAGAACGCGTGGTTCCGGAAAATCCACGGCCCGCCGGCGGCGGCACAGGAAAAGTCCATCTGGCTGGATGCGTTTACCGTGGACCCCCTTCCTGCGGGCAGCCCGATCCGGCCCGAATGGCTGCGCAATCCGGCCGGCCTCGGCTGCTGGATTTCCGGCACGGAGGCGGCCTGGAAAATCGAGATTCGGAAAGGAGCGCCCTATCGCGGCACCTTGAAGTACGCCACGCCCAACGAGGACAGCCTGCTGGTGATCTACATCGACGGGAAGCCCCTCTTCAACTCGTGGCTCAAGGGAACCGGCGACTGGCACACGTACACCGAACTCGACATGGGGCTGCTCGATCTTCCGGCCGGCAGGCACGCCATCACGGTGAAGTGGGAAACCGCGAATCCCGAGGGCGCCGGGAACCTGGGCTCCATCGTGCTGGTCCAGGAATAGGATGCCTGTCCGCGGCGCCGGCCGCGGTGTATGTTCCGGTTCGTTGCGAGGAACTCCGATGCGCAGGATGCTACAACTGCTTGGAACGGTTCTGTTGATTTCGGCCTCGCCCTGCCACGCCGACAAATGGCGCATGTACGAGAACTGCCAGCTCGTGCCGAACAAATCCAATGACGGCGACAGCTTCCACGTGAAAGTCAAACGCCGCGAGTACATCTTCCGCCTGTACTTCGCGGACACCGCCGAGACCGAAAACAGCATCGAGGAACGCGTCGCCGAGCAGGCCGAGTATTGGGGCGTCAGCGAAAAGGCCGCCCTCCGGCTCGGGAAGGATGCCGCGAAGTTCACGCAGAAGTTCCTGGAAAACGGATTCACGGTCTGGACCCGGATGCACGAGGCGATGGGCCGGAGCGAGAAGGACCGGTTTTATGCCGTCGTGATGGTCGGCGAAAAAAACCTCGCCGAGGAACTTGTCCGCAACGGCCTGGCTCGCATCTACGGGCAGGACACGGACCTTCCCGACGGGACCCGCGCCATGACGTTCTGGTGGCGGTTGAAGACGGCGGAGCGCGAGGCCAAAAAGAACCGGGTGGGCGCGTTCGCCCCGGACGTCGAAACGGCCGCCGATGGAACGGCAAACCGCGCGTCGCCGCCGGCCATGGGAATTCCCGCCCTCGCGGAACGCGACATCATTCTGGCCTACACCGTTCCGGTCTTCTCGCTCAAGGAACCCTTCCAGCAGGTGGGCCAGCTTCAGCGCGGCGCGCAGGTCCGCGTCCTGGGCGCCGTCTCGCCCACGATGGTGCGGGTCCGCTTCGCCGGCGCGCCCGGTCAGATGCTCGAAGCGCAGTGCCGCCGCATCGATCTCGGACTGTAGGAAGTCCCCCCACCGGCCCGATTCATTCCACGGAATGCCCGTTTCCCAAGGGCTTTCTCCGGCTTGAACGAACCCCTCCGAACCACGGTCTAATCAAAGTGAAAGGGGTGCCGCGCCATGAACATCTGTACAGGGGGGTTGAGGTTGGAACTGGACTCGCTGGCGGAAAGCCTGCCGTTCCGGCGGATCGAACTGCCGGAGTTTCAAAACCCGGACTACGAACCCGCGGCCATCCGCCAGAAACGCTCCTACGCCGAACGCGACAGCGACACGAGCCCGATCTCGCGGTTCCTCGCGGAACGGGGTGTCGTAGAACTTCTTGCGCCGGAACAAACTCTCGAGCTCTTCAAGGAAATCCACTGGTGCGCGTGCCGGATCCGCCTTCTCGCCTCCGCTCCGGGCGGCACTCCGCAGGAGCTTCAGGACGCCGTGACGGAAGCCCGGAGACTCGTATCGCGGATCGAAGCCGCCGACCT
>CALMZY010000379.1 GCA_937870865.1 uncultured Lentisphaerota bacterium
GCAGGACGTAATCCGTTTCCCAGTTGTTGTAGGCGTCGATGATGAAGTTGCGGACCTTCTCCGCGTTATCGACGCCGGTGTAGTTCGCGTAGATATCCGTCGTCGAGACCATCGTGGCGGTCAGCCCGCGCGACTGCTTGTGCGCGAGCAGGTTCGTGAGCGCGTACGGCCCCGCCGCATTCATCATCTCCTCGCTGGTCACAATGACGTACGCGTAGCTGTCCGACGGATCCGCGAGCCCCCGCGCGACCGACCCGCCCCCGCTCCGGCTCGATTCGCGGTAGCTCGCCGCCGTGTCGGGGTTGTCCACCGTCGCCTCGACCGGGCGGCGCGAATCCGGGCGGTGCCGCACGATGACGCCAGAACGTTCCGGCTTCAGCGTCACGCTCACCGACAACTCGCCGACCGAAGCCAGCTCCCCGGCGGCCGGTACGTACTCCACCGGGTGCAGGGCCAGCACGAGAACCGCACTGCCCCGTCGCTTCTGGATGCCGACGAAATCGTAGAGCTTCCCCGGATACGGATTCCGCGAGTTGTAGATGGCGGGGTCGGGTTTCGTCTTCTCCGGCCGCGCACCGGGAATCAGCGGGAACGGCTTCTCGCCGTGTTCCACCAAATGCGTGCCCGGCAGCTTCGTCTTCCCGCGAGGAACGACCCGGATCGTGTCCACCGTGTATCCCTTGGGAAGCAGAATGTTTGCGGGAACAACGGGCAGAAGCGGCTCGCCGGCCCGGCCTGTCCGCGGCGCGTTGCCGAGCAGGACGCGCTCCTGCTCCCTGCCGCTGGCCCGGCGTCCGGTCTTTGCGCTTTTCAGGCCGGGCATCGAGTACGTCAGTTCAAGCACCTGCCGTTCCGCCCGGTCCACGCGAACCCGGACCGTGTCGCTCCCGCCCGCATCGCGCAGGGACCCGACCGTCCGCCAGCCGTTCTGCGCCTGCGCGCGGACCGTTGGGACTGATACCATGAGGAGCGCAAAAAAAACGCCTGCCACCGGCCAAATGCGGTTGTTCGTCATGGAGCCACCGAATGATCCGAATACAACAACCCGATGGTCTATTGAAATACCCCGTTGCCGGGCCTGCGTTAACGACAGCTCACCGGATCCGCTTCCACAGCTTCGCCGCGCGCTCCACGCATTTCGCGCGCAGTTCCTCTTCGCCCGGACGCGCCAGCTTCCCCTGTTCCATCAGCACCCGGCCACGGCAAACCGTCGTGTCCACCGGCGCGTCGTTGAGGCCGTACAGGAGGTGCCCGTAGAAGTTGCCTGAATTCATCGGGGTGAACGGCGTGTAATCCACGACGATCACGTCCGCCAGCGCCCCCGGCGCCAGCACGCCGCGCTTGTCCCTGAAAATCCGCTCGCAGATCGCCCGGTTGTTCTTCAGCAGCAGGTCGCACGACTCGCCGAACGCGACCCGCGGATCCTCCTGCGCGTGCCGCTGAAGCAGGTACGCCGCCCGCGCCGAGGCGATCATCGCCGAGGCCATCCCGTCCGTCCCCAGCCCCACGAGCACCCCGCTCTTCAGCAGGTCCATCCAGCGCGCCGCGCCGACCGCGTTGTTCATGTTCGATTCCGGGTTGTGCACGACCATCGAGTTCGTGCCCCGCAGGAGATCCCTCTCCGCCGGATCGAGATGAACGCAGTGAACGAAGATGGATTTCGGGCCCGTGATCCCCGCCGCGTGAAACCGCTCGAGGACGCGCGCCCGGAATTCCTTCTGCGTCACCTGCTGGTCGATCCGGTCCTCCGCCGCGTGGACGTGGAACCCGGAGCGCAGGCGGTTGCCGATCTCGGCACACCGGTCCAGCGTCTTGTTGCCGATCGTCATCGACGCGTGCAGCCCGAACATCGCCGTGATCTGGTCGTCGCCCGCCTGCAGGCAGCGCGTGATGAACCGCTCGTTTTCCTCGACGCCACCGCCCTCGACATTGCGGTCGGACACCTCGTAACAGAGACAGCCGTTCAGCCCCGCGTCGCGAAACGCCTTCTCGATCAACTCGAGACTGCCGTCGCGGCACGAGGGCGAGGCGTGGTGATCGATGATCGTCGTACAGCCCGCCTTCACGCAGTCGAGCAGGACCAGCAGCGCCGAGTAGTACACGTCCTCCGCGTCCAGCGCGCGGTCCAGCTTCCACCAGAGATGCTCCAGGATCTCCTCGAAATCCGCCGCCGGTTCGCCCGGCGGCGCGAAGCCGCGCGCGAACGTCGAGTACAGATGGTGATGCGCGTTGATGAGGCCGGGCATGATCACCTTGCCCGCAGCGTCGATCACCCGATCCGCCTTATGCCGGTGCTCCGGAATCCGGCCCACCTCGACGATCTTCGTGTCCTCGATGTACACGCCGCCGCCCTCGACGATGTCCAGGCGTTCGTTCAGCGTCGCGACCCGTCCGTTCTTGATCAGGAGTGAGCTCATAGGGGCCTCCAGGCAGGCTCGATATTTCCAAGGATTGGAAAAGTTGATGTCATTTTTTCCAAGGGTTGGAAAAAACATACCCGTTTTTTCCAAACATTGGAAAACCTTCCGTCTTTTTTTCCAGAACGCATCCGCCAAAGAAGCCGCCGAGGCGGGTTGCTCCCGCCGGCGCGCCGTGCTATTCCTTCGTACGGGGAATTGCATGAAATGGGTGATTCCATGGCTGGTCGCCGGATGGCTCGCGGCGGTGCCGTGCCGGGGACAGGATGTGTTCTTCGTTGAAGACAAGCCCGGCGATGCGGCCTTTTCCGGCGAGGACGCCGAGGGGCTGGACCTCGTGAGAATCACTTTCTCCCGGAAGGGCTCGAGCCGGATCGAGATCGACTTCCGGATGAAGGACACCATCCCCAGGACACCCAAGGGCGATTACATGATCATCGCCTATCTGGACTTCAACACCCCCGCCGGCGAGGATCCGTCGCTCACCGAGACGACGGCCGACCTGAACGTCCTGGCGTTCAAGGTGCCCGGGTACGCCAACTGGGAATGCCGGGTGGACAAGGCGTTCGGCTCGCTCGCGAAGGAGACGTTCCAGATCGTGAAGTTCAACCAGCACCGGAACGGATTCTCGATCGACCTGTCCTCGCCGGTATTCAAGGAACCCATCCGCATCGGCGGCTACGCGGAATCGATCGTCGAGGGCAAGGCGGTCGATCGCGCGCCGGAGACGGCTTCCTTCACGTGGCAGGAGAGCAATCTCCTCCTGCGTCCGTAGATCGTCCTCGGCCGTTGGCTCGTAATCGTAATCCTAATCGTAATCGTGCTCGTCCGATCAGGATTACGATTAAGAGTGCGATTACGAGTATGATGAGGCCCCTCAAATAGGGCTTGCCCCGATTTCCGGCAGGATATATTACGGACGGGTCGATGGATTCAAACATTTCACCTTCAAGAGGGAGCAATCATGAGTAACGGCGCAACGCAGTCGGTCATCACTTCCGAAGTGGAAATCAAAGGGGCGATCAAGAGTTCCGGCTCCGTCCGCATGGACGGGAAGCTCGACGGCGACCTGGCCTGCCAGGGCGACTCGATCCTGGGCAAGAGCGCAACGATGAAGGGCAACATCTCGGGGAACAACGTGGTCGTCGAGGGAACGATCAACGGAACAGTCGCCGCCAAGGACAAGATCGAGATGAAGGCGGCCGCCCGCATCATGGGCGACATCAAGTCCAAGCGGTTGTCCGTGGAAGACGGGGTTACGTTCGTCGGCAAGGTCGACGTGAACCCGGGCAACACGACAACCTCCGCCGTGCCCGAGAAGGACACCTCCTACGGCACGCCCCGGATTCCCTCTCTCTAAGCCGGCCGAAACGTGCTCCTGACCGCCGTTTTCGGCAGGGGCTGCACTCTTCAGGCGGGGAGGTTGCGTGTCCGAATATCGACAGCGAGGTGGCGCAGGAAGCGGCGACGGAGCCACTCCGTCTTTGCCGCTCAGCGCCGGAATCGGCTCGAATCTGCAACGGCCGGGCGGCCCCCGCTTCCGCTCGTCCCAAGATAACCGCGCCACCCCCTCGACTCCTGCCGGCCCGCCCGGCACCGCCCCGGCCGCCGCTTCGGCATCCGCCCGCACCACGCTCCCGACCAAGCAGCACATCCGCTGTTACGAATGCGGCTACGAGTTCAACCTCACCGGCCGCATGAGCACCACGCACTGCCCGAAGTGCCGCGCCGCGCTCGATCTCGCCGGCTATACCATCGACGCCGACTGCCGCGAGACGCTGAAGACCCTGGGCAAGATCAAGATTACGGCGCGCGGGGTGGTCGCCTCCGCGCAGCTGCTCGGCACGGACGTGGACCTCGCCGGCAAGGTGACCGACAGCTCCGTCGAGGCGACCCGCGAGCTGACCCTGTTCCCGGGGGCGGAATTTACGCGCGGCAATTTCAAGGCGCCCGACATCAAGCTCCTGGCCGGCGGCGAGATCACCTTCCAAAGCCCGGCGCTGTACCGGAACGTGGACGTGGCCGGCGTCCTCAACGCCCAACTCTACGCCACGGGGGTCGTCACGATCCGCGCCGGCGCCCGCTTTACGGGCTCGATCCGCGGCGGGCGGCTGGTCGTTGAAGACGGCGCCGTGCTCGACGCGACTCTCAACATTTCACCCGACGGACTGGACGAGGCGGAGCAGATGAAGGCGACGATGACGGGCGCCGCGCCGGGAGCGGGCGAGCGCATCGTCGTGAAGCCCGTCGCGGAGCCCGCGCCGGCGTCCTGAAGCCGCCGCGGCGGACGGGGCGTTTGGCAAAAAAACTAATGTTCGAAAAAGTTAGCTATGGTATATTCCGCGCGTGCCGGAATGTATTGATGCCTGATAAGCTCCGGGCGTTTCCGATCCCGGAAGGGGGAGTTTGAACATGTCTAAGATTTACGACAGCCAGAAACCTGAAAAAGGCGGATCGTCGTGGTTCCTTCGCACCGGCGATGGCTCCGTATACGGACCTCTCCACGTCTCCCAATTACGAAGCTGGGCCGAAGATTGCCGCGTGGCCCCCGGCAACGAAGTCTCCCCGGACAAGAAGGAATGGATCAAGGTCGAAACGATTCCCGAGTGCGAAATGAACTGGATGGTCGAGCTGGCGAACGGCAAGCCGTTCGGCCCGATCAACGCCAAGGCGATCACGGACTTCCTCAAATCCGGCGCGGTCCTCGCAAATTCGAAGGTCTATCACAAGGCCACCGGCGAAAAGACGACCGCGGAAAAACTGCTTTCCATGACCAAGGCGGCCGAAGACGTGGTCCCGCCGCCGAAGAGCCGTCCGCCGCCGAACCTCCGTAAAACGGAGACTCCGCCGGTGGAGAAGAAGGAAGAAGCCCCGGCCGCTCCCGCTGCGGCTCCAGCCGCGGCGCCGACGCCCCCGCCCGCCCCGGCCCAGAAGGCCCCCGTGCAGGAGGCTCCCAAGGCGGCGAAGGAAGCCCCGGCTCAGCCCAAGGCTCCGGCTCCGGCCCCGGCGCGCGAAATCAAGGAGAAGCCCGCCGAACCCGCCCGCAAGGAAGAGACGCTGGCCGTGCGCGAGCAGGAACGCGCGAAGCCGGCCGAAGCCGCCAAGCCCGCGCCGCAGGTTGACGATACCCTTTTGAAGGAGCTGCAGGCCGCGCTGGAACAGAGCCGCCATCACGAGGAGGAACTGAAGAAGCAGCTGGCCGAGGTCAAGCATCAGCTCAAGACCGCCAAGGCAGCCAAGGACGAGGCGGCCGCGAAGGAAGCCGAGGAATTGAAGGCGCAGATCGGGAAACTGCGCGAAGAGGCCGCCGCCCGCGAACAGGAACTCAGCCAGCAGATTGCGGATCTCAAGGCCGCGACGGATAAGAGCGAGTTCGGACGCCGCGTCCAGGAACTGAACCAGAAGGTGGACGAGTTGACCGGACAGGCGCAAGTCGCGTCCGGCGTCATTTCCGAAAAGGAACAGCAGATCGAGCAGTTCAAAGAGAAGCTGAGAAGCTTCCAGGACGAGGCCCGCCGCCGCGACCAGCAGTTCCTCGACCAGGTCCGCGCCCTGACCGCCCAGATCGAGGCCCTGAAGGCCGCCGGCGGTCCTGAGGAAATCACCCGCCTGAACGAACTGAACCGCTCGCTGCAGGAGGAAAGCGCGTCCCGCCAGCACGACCTGACCTCGCAGATCGAGACGCTCAAGATCCAGATCGAGGAGACAACGGGCCGCCAGGAATCGCTGGTCCAGCAGATCACCGCCCTGAACGCGCAGGCGCAGGCGGCGCTGAGCCAGAGCACGGAAAAGGAAGCGCAGATCGAACAGCTTCGCGACCGGATCCGCACGCTTCAGGAACACGGCAAGCGGCAGGAACAAACGGCAACCCAGCGCGCGGAACGCGCCGAGACGGAAGTCCAGACCCTCACCCAGAAGCTCGCCGAGGTCCAGATCCAGCTCGACGAAAAACTGAAGGCAGAGCAGGACGTCCAGGATCTCATCAGCGGGAAGGAAGCCGAACTGGCCTCCGTTCAGGCCGCCCTCGCGAAACTGCAGGAAGAGGCTTCGGCCCGCGAGCAACAGCTTGCCGCAACCGTGGAATCCCTGCGCCAGCAGTCCCACGACGCCACGGAAAAGGCCGACCAGCTGGAATGGGATTTGAACCAGCGCCAGGCCGCGTGGAGCGAACAGGCGGAGAAGGCCCAGCAGGAAAACGACGGCCTCGCCGAGCAGATCAACACCCTGAAACAGCGCGTACGCGAATCCGAGATGACCATTGCCGGGCTGCGGCAGGAAGTCGAGTCGCACACGCTGCAGGTCGAACAGCACAAGAAGGTGCTGGGCGACGAACAGATCAAGTACACCAAGCTCAACGAGAGCCTCGAGCAGTTCAAGCAACTCCTGGACGACGAATGGCAGCGCGCGCAGCGGCGCGACGCCGAACTCGCGGTGACCCGCAAGTCGTACGGCGAAGAGCTCGCGCGGCGCCAGCACGCCGAAGGTCAGATCATCGAACTGGAGAACCAGATCCGCGACGCCGTGGAGAATATCCAGGTCCTCCAGCAGAAGCTGACCGACGCCGAGCAGGCCGCCCGCGCGGCCGAGGAGAACGCGAAGCGCGAAATGCAGTCGGCGGGCCAGCAGGTCGAGAGCTTCCAGGCCGAGATCAAACAACTGAACAAGCAGATCGCCGAGGCCCATCGCAGTCTCGAACGCCAGGAGCAGCTCGCGGAGAGCAAGACCCGCCAGGCCAGCCTGCGCGAGGAGGACTTGCAGCAGCAACTGGAACAGCTGCGGCGGGATCACGACGGGATGGAAGCCCAGCTGGCCCAGACGGTGGCCGAACTCGAACAGCAGAAGAACATCTTCCAGGACGAGCAGGAGAACTTCCTGCTCAAGGGCGGAGACCTCGAACAGCGGATCAACCAGCTCCAGCACGAGAACCAGGCGCTGTCCGCACGGCTCGAGCAGCAGAGGAAATTCTACGACGCCGAGCGCGAACAACGCCGCCAGCGCGACCAGGAACTGCAGCAGTTCAAGAAGGCCTACCAGGAAGCCGTCAACTCGATCCGCGCGAAGGAGCGCGCCATGGCCCAGCAGCAGAAGCTGGATGCCGAGGAAATCGCGCGTCTCCGTCAGCGCGAACAGTCGTTGTCCTCGCGCCTTGGACAGATTCAGAGCGCGGTGACGGGCGGCAGTGTTGCGGCCCGGATGGAACCGGCCGAACGTGCGGCCCACGCGCCGGTGCATCCCCGCAAGCCGCGCAAACCCAAACACGCGGGTCCGGCTCCGGCCCAGACTCCGACCCCGGAAGCAGGAACGGAAACACCTCCGCCTCAGCCCGAGTCGACTGCGCAATAACACGGAAAACGGGAGTTGCGAGTGGACGACAAAAAAACGACGCCTGAACAGAGTCCCGCGCCGGCGGCTCCGCCGCCCAAGCTGTTGGACCAGTTGGTCGCAATGCAGACCCATGCCGGGGAGGCTCTCGCGCCTGAATCACCGAAGAAGCGATCCCTCATCGCCCCTGCGGCGTGGCTCATCGCCGGCGTCGTGGTTGGAGCGCTCGCGTTTGCCTTCCTCGGCGGCTCGCTGAAAAAAGCGACCGGCACGGAGGAGGCCGTTCAGGCTCCCCCGCCCCCCGTGGAAAAACCCGCTGTTTCGATGAAGCCGCGCGTGAGTGTGGCCGCGCCTTCGGACGCGGAGGTGGACGTTGCGTCCGTACCGCCCGCCAGCGGCGACCTGCTGGCCGAACTTGACCGGAAACTGACCGCCGAGATCAGCACCGGCGAGGGGGGCCTGAAGCCGCTCATCGGAAAGGCCGGCCTCGCCTTGTTGGATTCCAAGCACGGGCTGACCGATGATGACTTGAAAGGCCAGAACCCCGACGCCAAGGTGCTGGCATCAACGTATCAGGATATGTTCCGACGGCTGGGCGACAACCTGGGGAAAAACGGCAATGTGCTGGCTGACGTCGAGCTTCTTGCCGCCGAGCAGGACAAACTGGCGGCTGGTTCGGCGGACCGGCAGGACCTTGAAATCAACAAGGCCGTTCTTTGTCAGCGTGTTCACGGATTCGGCCGGTACGAGGCATTCGGCACCAACGAATTCGCACAGGGCGCAGCGCCTCTGATCCTCGTGTATTCCGAGCCGGTCCATTTCAAGGTCCGCAGCGAGGAGAACGGGCGGTTTGTGATCAAGTTGAAGGAGGAGCTGTCCATCGAAAGCGCCGCGGAGGCGGGCAAGGAAGTCTGGAGAGAGCGGGAGGTCTCGGTCACGGATATCACGACCAGCCGGCGGCACGACTTCTTCATCGCCCAGTATCTGAATCTTCCGAAGACGATCGGGCCCGGGAACTACATCCTTCGCATCAAGATCACCGATGAGGCCGACAGCCGGACCGCCGATTTCTCGGTCCCGCTGACGATCAAGGCCCCGTAACTGCGTTTACCGGCCGTTTCCGACACCGTTCTGCGGTCAATTCGCCCACAACACCTCCCTATACCTCACGCATGGGACCGGGTACAGTGATCAGCGGGTTTAGTTTCAAGGAGTTCCTTTCAGCCGTAACCGGCGAGAACTGGGGGGGGTGTCATGCAAACGACTTCTGCGCGTCTTCCGCTTTGTCTTCTTCTTCTCTGTTCACTGACGGCGCTCTGCGCCGCCGATATTCACTATGTCTCGACATCCGGATCGAATGAATCGCCGTATACCACGCCCGAGACGGCGGCACGATCCATCCAGACGGCCATGGATGCCTCGGTCAGCGGGGATCAAGTGGTGGTGTACCCTGGCACTTACACGGAGAACGTGTGTTTCAAAGGGAAGAATGTGGAACTGGGTTCGCTGTTCCTGACCACGGGCGACACGAACTACATCGGCTCCACCGTGATCAACGGCGGCGCGGCAGGCCCCGTGGTCTCTTTCACCAACTCCGAAACCGCCTCCGCACGGCTCTGCGGGTTCACGATCACCAACGGCCTGGCCTCGGGCGCGTGGCAGCGCGGCGGCGGCGTCTGCTGTGACCATGCGAGCCCTACCCTCGACCACCTGATCGTGTCAGGCAACCGCGCCTCGGGAACCACCGCGGAAGGCGGCGGCATCTATCTCCAGGTCTCCTACGCCTCGGTCCGACACGTCGTCTCCCGCGGGAACCACGCCGACCACAGCGCAGGCGGCATCCGCGTTTCCTACGGCCTGCCCACCTTCGTCAACGTGGTCGTCGAAAACAACACCTGCAACCTGGGTGGCGGCGGCATGCTGATTTACCATTCCAGCTGCACTCTGCGGAACGTGCTGATCGCCAACAACACCGCGTTCGCCGGCGAGGGCGGCGGCGGGGTGTTCCTCGACGGCTGCAGTCCCCTGTTCGAGAACGTGACATTCGTCGGCAACAACGCGGCCACGGGGGTCGGCGGCGGCATCAACGTCTCGTACTACAGCAGCCCCACGCTTCTCAACTGCATCGCCTGGGACAACACGCCCGAGCAGATCAGCTTCAATACGGCGTGGTCTGGAATGTCGATCACGATCGAATTCAGCGATATCCAAGGCGGATACGCGGGGATCGTGACGCGCAGCAAGGGGCCGGTGTACTGGGGCAGCGGGAACCTTCAGGTGGACCCGCTGTTCGCGGGCTCGGGCTCGTACAGATTGCAGGACGGCTCGCCCTGCATCAACACCGGCACCAACCAGTCCTGGATGGCCACCGAGGTCGATGTGATCGGCAACGCCCGCATTATTGACGGCAGCGTGGATATGGGTCCCTACGAGGGCGCTGTCCCGTCGGGAGGAGTGATCGTTTCCACGCCGCAGATGCCGCAGGGAGCATCCTACGGTCTCCTGAACGCAGTCCTCACCTTCGTGACCGGCGGCTCCACATGCAGTGACGAAAGCCCGGTGGAGTATCGTTTTTCCTGGGGCGACGGCACGATGTCCGACTGGTCGACCGCGACCAACAGCCACGCATGGCAATCCGGCGGCGCGTTCGCCGTTCGCGCACAAGCTCGTTCCGTCACCCAGCCTGACCGTGTGTCGAACTGGTCCGCGGAAAAGAGCCTTTCCATCACCTCCATGCCGCCGGTTGCCGCCACCCGGTACGTGTCGCCCACGGGCGGCAACGTTTCGCCGTACACCAGTTGGGCGACGGCCGCGCACAAGATCCAGGATGCGATTGATGTCGCATTGAACGGCGACATGGTGGTGGTGGCGCCCGCAACCTACACGGAGAACATCACCTTCCGGGGCAAGAGCATCCAGGTGGGGTCCCTCTTCATGACGGACGGCGACACGAACTACATCGGCTCCACCGTGATCAACGGCGGCGCGGCAGGCCCCGTGGTCTCTTTCACCAACTCCGAAACCGCCTCCGCACGGCTCTGCGGGTTCACGATCACCAACGGCCTGGCCTCGGGCGCGTGGCAGCGCGGCGGCGGCGTCTGCTGTGACCATGCGAGCCCTACCCTCGACCACCTGATCGTGTCAGGCAACCGCGCCTCGGGAACCACCGCGGAAGGCGGCGGCATCTATCTCCAGGTCTCCTACGCCTCGGTCCGACACGTCGTCTCCCGCGGGAACCACGCCGACCACAGCGCAGGCGGCATCCGCGTTTCCTACGGCCTGCCCACCTTCGTCAACGTGGTCGTCGAAAACAACACCTGCAACCTGGGTGGCGGCGGCATGCTGATTTACCATTCCAGCTGCACTCTGCGGAACGTGCTGATCGCCAACAACACCGCGTTCGCCGGCGAGGGCGGCGGCGGGGTGTTCCTCGACGGCTGCAGTCCCCTGTTCGAGAACGTGACATTCGTCGGCAACAACGCGGCCACGGGGGTCGGCGGCGGCATCAACGTCTCGTACTACAGCAGCCCCACGCTTCTCAACTGCATCGCCTGGGACAACACGCCCGAGCAGATCAGCTTCAATACGGCGTGGTACGGCATGGCGATCACCGTCGGCTACAGCGACATCGAGGACGGACAAGCGGGAATCGTGACGCGCGGCAAGGGCCCGGTGACGTGGGGCAGCGGGAACCTTCAGGTGGACCCGCTGTTCGCGGGTTCGGGCTCGTACAGACTGCAGTCCGGCTCGCCCTGCATCAACACCGGCAGCAACCAGTCCTGGATGACCACCGAGGTGGATATTTCCGGAAACTCGCGCATCGTGAATTCCGTCGTCGACATGGGCGCCTTCGAATTCATGCCGGTCCCCGACCCCCAACCGGGCAGCGTCACGTGCACTCTGATGCCGCCCGATGTCCGCGGAATCGGCGCGCAGTGGAGAATGACCAGCGGGCCGGCAACCAATTGGAACGAGAGCGGGGCGACGTTGAGGAACATTCCCGCCGGCGAATACATTGTGACGTTCGCGCCGCTGGCATTCTGGAACACGCCCGACAACCGCCTGGTGGTGGTTTTGGAAGGGTCCAACGCCTGCCTGGAAGTCACGTACGAGCCCGTCATCGTGGACACGGAGCCGCCGGTCATCCTGCATATCGCGCCGCCGGACGGCCATGTCAGCAACGGGAACCAGGTTCCCATGACGATCCAAGTCTCCGACAACATCGATGTGGTCGCGGTGACCGTGAACGGCAAGCCGGCGGAGGAATCGAGCGACAACGTGTTCCACTACACGGCAGATGGGATCAGCGGTTCGTTCAACTCTTTCGCGGTCGTGGCGATGGACGCGATGGGCAACGCGGTGACGCAGACGGTCAACTATGGGCAGGGCGGCAAGATCACGCTGACCGCCCTGTGGGATGGATACTGGCGCGTCCGCAACCCGTACACCAACAACTACGACTTCACGTGGGAGGTGGTCGACAGCAGCGAAACCGGCAGCGGAACCGTGGCCTCGAACAGCGACGCGTTCTTCAGCACCACGACCGGGCCCAAGACGGTGATTCTCCTGGTCAACGGCACGGAAGTGGACCGGAAGAATTCGAGTCGCGCGCCCGCGGGGTCGGGCCCGCGCGACGTCACGCTCGACAGCGACATGGACGGCATGGCGAACTTCGACGAGGAATTGGCGGGCAGCGATCCCGAAGACTCCGACAACTGCTTCCACGTCGTGATGAGAACCCCCCAGGGCGAGAGCGGCTCTTCGCCCCAACGGGCTCTCCTGAGCACTCATTCGGAAACGCCCGATCTCGAATACACGTGGGTCAGCAGTACGGACAGGTTCTACACGGTGGAGTCGGCCACGAACCTCTTCCAGTGGACCGCCATGCCGGACGGCGTACACCTTCCCGGTACCGGCGACATCATGAGCTACACGAATCGATCCGGGGTCGAAGCGAACTTCTTCCTGCGCGTGACGGCGGGGAAACAGTAACCGAAGAGTGTCCCGGAAACTTTCGGCCGCAGAGAAATCGGGCGGGCTTCAGGCCGTCGGCAGGTGCATGAGCGACTTGCGTATCCCGCTCAGCAGCGCAAGCATCCTGGCGCAGGGCTCGAGCGTCAGGGGTTCTCCGTCGGCAAGCGTCCCCACCGGCACCACGCCCTTGACCGCCAGGGACGCCGGGTCGAGGTACGCCTTGAACTTCGGCGATGAGTAGACGGTTTCATCTCCAAGCACGACCTCGTGGGTCGCCCCGCCGAACCGCCCGCACAGGCTCCAGATGCCGTTGCCATGGTACACCATGAACGCGTTGTCGGCTTCCGCCTCGAACTCGGCGCGTTTCAAGTAGAGCCTCGGCTTGTCCTTGTAGGGCCTGCCCGCGGTGGGACAGAACGTGGCGCAGTTGCCGCATTCGTTGCAGAAACCGTTCAGGATCGCGATCTGGAAGGTCTGCTCCACCCGGAACGAGCTCCCCCCGCCCCACTCGATTCGCCCCGCGATCGGCTTCAGCTCCGGAAGCTTCATCTCGAACGGGTCCATCCGGTACGTCATGATGGCGAGGTTCGGGCACACGCTCGAGCAGATGCTGCACATGAGGTGGCAGTCGAGACAGCGGCCGGCCTCCTCGCGCGCCACCGGCTCCGACAGGGTCATGATCACTTCGTCGAACTGGTTCCGTCCCGACGCCGGAACATGGGGGATCGACACGCGGAACTTCCGGTGGGCTTTGCGGCGGATCAGCTCCACGGCATCCACATCCGCAAAAATGCCCGCCTTCTCCTCGGCCGCGCGAAACGATTCATCCTTGCGGCGTATGCTCGCGGCAATCCGCCGGCCGTCGCCCAACGCCTTGACGATGGACTCCGGCCCGTTCTGCGCGATATCGCCGCCGGCGTAGACGCCGGGGATCGATGTTTCCATCGTCACTGGATCGATCTTCAGATAACCCGACGTCGTCAGCTCCGGTTTTTGATCGGACAGGAAATCCAGATCCGGCGACTGGCTGACCGCGACAATCAGGGTGTCGAGGGGAATGACGAATTCGGAATTTGGGACGTCCACCGGCCGGCGGCGGCCCGAGCTGTCCTTCTCGCCCAGCGCGACGCGGAGACACTCCAGCCCGGTCATTCTGCCGCGCTTGGCAACCACCTTCAGAGGCTTGGCGAGTTCCACGATCCTGATGCCCTCGGCCAGAACGTCGTCCAACTCCTCGCGCGCCGCGGGCATCTGTTCGATCGTGCGCCTGTAGATAATGCTGACATCGCCCTTCTTCACCCGCCACGCGGACCGGGCGCAGTCCATCGCCACGTCCCCGCCCCCGATCACGCCGACCCGCGCGCCCAGCGGCATGGGATGGCCTTCCTTCACGCTGCGCAGAAAATCGAGAGCATCGAGCACGCCCTCCGCCCGGTCGCCCTCGATGCCCAGCGTTTTCCCCTTCTGGGCGCCGACGCCAACGACCACATGCTGAAACCCCTGCTGCCGCAGGCTGTCGAGCGTGAAATCGCGCCCCGCCTTCCGGTTGCACAGGATTTCCACACCGAGTTCGCGGATGATCCTGAGGTCCTTGTCGACAACGGCCTGCGCGGCGCGGTACGCCGGAATGGTCCCGGCCACCATCCCGCCGACATACGGGCGCGATTCGAAAATCGTGACGCTGTAGCCCGCCTGCGCGAGGAAGTATGCGACGGCCAGGCCGCACGGCCCACCGCCCACGACAGCCACCTTCGAGCGCTTGGCCCGCGCCCGCGCGCGGTAATGCGGGTTCTTCTCCTGGTCCATGATGAAACGCTTCATCTCGCGGATCGCCAGCGGTTCGTCGAGCTGCGTCCGCACGCAGACCTCCTCGCAGAGATGGTTGCACGCGCGCCCGAGGATCGACGGCAGCGGATTGTCGAGCCGGGTCACCTCGATCGCCTCCTCGATTTTGCCCTGCCGGACCAGGCCCATGTACTGCGGGACCTTCTGATTCACGGGGCATTCGTCCGTGCACGGCGCCTTGATGCAGTCGAACGGCCCGAGGGGCCTCGCGGTCTTCGTCCTTTGCCGTTCGAAGGCCCGCCTCGTGAGCGTCCGCTCGGCGCAGACGGCCTTCGCATACTGCTCCAGGTTGATCCGCGCCCCGGCCTCCGTCACGCACCGCATGAGCTCGTCCGCGTTCTCGGTCAGCGCCTGCTCGGCCGCCCAGCCGCGGATCACCGAATTCACGCGGCTTGTGCGGGGCAGCTGGACCAGGCACCGGGCGATGTTCCGACACGATTCCTTGTCCGCCGCGGAGGACCCGCCGCCCTTGAGCGAGTCGAACAGCGCGCTCTCGAACCGCGAGGAAAAAGCCTCGATCTTCCGCGCCTCCTTGCAGATGAAGTCCGGCAGGTCCGCCGCGCGCGCGTCGTTCATCGCCGCCGCCGTGTTCTCGATATACTGGCGCAGACGCAGGTATCCGCCCGTCCTCAAAATGTCGGAGCTGACGGTGACGGTCTTCATTCCGCAGCGCAGCAGATGCGCCACGTTGAACGCGTCCGCCCCGCCGGAGAAAGACATCATCAGCCCGCCCTTGAATTCGCCGGAAAGCCGCGCGGCAAGATTCACGGTGACCGCGTGCAGGGAGCGGCCGGACATGTACATCATCTTCTCTTTCTTCGAGAAGGCATCGCGGTAGTTTTCGACCTCCAGCGTGTTGGACAGCTTCACGCCGAACTCCACGCGGCGGGCCTTCGCGGCCTCGCCCAGGCGTTTCAGCATCGGGACGGCGTCGGCGTACTTGAGATCGTGGCCGAACGCGGCATCCGGCACCACCACGTCCGCGTATCCCAGTTCCTTGTTGAGGATCTGCCGCAGCCGCTCCGGCCCGAGGAGGGTCGGATTCAGTTTCACGTTGGTGTGGAAGCCCCATTCGCCGATCAGGTAGGCGGCGATCTTCTCGATCTCGTCCGGCGGACATCCGTGCATGGTGGACAACGTGACGTTGTCCGTCATGCGGTCCGGCACCGCGGTGCGGCCCAGCTCCGGGACGTATTTCGCCGCGATGTCGGCATACGGGCGGACGAGTTCCGACGCATCCTTCACGCGTTGGAGATAGTCCTGCATGTTGGGCTTGAGCAGGCCTTCCATGTTGTAGCCGACGCTCGCGTTGAACACGACGCCCGGGCTGTCGCCCGGGAACCCGAGCTTCCGATGCAGGGCGTGGATCAGTACCCACGCGCGGACATACTCGTCGAGCGACTGGCGAACCTTCAGCTCCTGCGACCATTCGACGTTGTAGCCTTCGTCCTGCATATCGATGCACGGCTTGGAGACCTCGATTTCGTCCAGGGTCTGGACGGTCTTGAGCTCGATGAACCGCGCCCCGCACAGCCAGGCCACGATGATGTTCTGCGCCATTTGCGAATGCGGTCCGGCAGCCACCCCGAACGGCGTTTCGAGGCGCTGTCCGTATACGCTTGTGGCAAATCCATCGGAGGGCTTTGGAACGAAGAAGAGCTGGCGGGGAATGCCGAATACGGAGCCGCGGGTGTCCAGTTCGGCAAAAACCCATGCCGCCAGTTGTTCCATCGATATCGGCTGAAACTTGTCGGACATGTCTTGTACAGAATAGTATACCCACGTTGTATAGGGCGAATGATTTCCGCGCGCCCGGCAGCCGGTCTCCGTGTCCCCGGTTTTTTTTGCAGACACAGACCGCAACCCGTGACAAGATGCCGTGTCATGGGGCTGACGGATTCGTTCTGGAGGTTTGTGATGTCAATAGATCGCTTGACTCCCTTCGTCCGAATGAGGCTTTTGGGGTGCGCTCTCCTGTTCCTTCTTGCGGTCTCGCTCGATGCCTCCGCCCAGGCCGTAACGGGCGAAACCACCGTGGTCCGGATCGGCGTTCTCCCGAACACCACCCCGGGCGGTGGCTCGCTGGCGGACACCCCGCTCGCCCAGTATCTCTCCGGCTCCATTCCCGGCTGCCGCTTTGAGGTCGCGACGTTCACGCGGGATGAAATCGTCGCGAAGGTTCGCAGCAACGCCCTCGATTTCATCGTGGTCGATCCGGTTCTTCTCGCCACGCTCAAGACCCGCCATGACTTCCAGTCCGTCGCCACCCTGCAGAGCCGGTTTCAAGGCGAGAAGTACGCGCTTTCCGGCGGCACGCTGTTCTACCGCCCGGAAACGGGCAAGGCCTCCGCCCTGCCGGACAACCGGGGCCTGTTTACCCTTCCGCAGAAGACCCAGCCGGTCCATCCGCAGGATTTGAAGAGCCGGACCATCGCCATCTCGGACCCCGAGGCCCTGGCGGGCTGGCTGGCGGCGCTTCGGGAATTCAAGAGGATCGGATTCAAGCCCGACCAGGATCTGAAAACAAACATCCTGGACAGTGACGAGGCGGTTGTGGACGCGATCTTGAAGGGCACTTGCGAGGCCGGTTGCGTGAGGGCCGGAACGATCGAGCGCGTGGTCGCGGATCGGGCCCTGGCCAAGGACACGTTCCGCGTGATCGAGTTCAGCGACATCCGCGACACGAACTTCCCGCCCCGCATCCCCGTTGCGGTCAGCACGCGCCTGTATCCGGACCTCTCGTTCGTCGCCTCTCCCCGCGCGGCGCCGGACCTTGTGGAAAAAGTGGCGGCCGCGCTGCTGGCGATGCCGTCCTGGACGGACGGAACCGGCGAACGCCCCGAAGTCGCCGGCTGGTCCTTCCCCCGCTCCGATCTCGCGGTCCACCAGTGCCTGCAGGAACTGCGGAAGCCGCCTTACGAACAGTTCGGGGACATCTCCTTCCGCGACGTGAGCCATCAGTACATGGGGTGGCTGATCACCCTGGGTACGCTGATGATTCTGATGGTAATGGTCACGATCTACGTTCTCGTTCTGGACCCCGCGCCGTGGCGGGCCATCCTCGAGCGAAAGCGCGCCGAATCGGCCCTGTATATCAGTGTCAAACGCTTCGAGCACATCGCCTCCTGTTCCGGCGACTGGATCTGGGAAACCGACGCCTCGGATCGCTTCACCTACTCGAACGCCATCGTAGAGCAGATGCTCGGGTACCAGGCGGAGGAGATCCTCGGGAAGCATCACGTGGACCTGTTCGCCGCCGCGGAAAAGGAGCGGATCGCGGCCCTGGGTCAGAAGAAATTCGGGACCGGAGCGCGCATGTTCCGCGAGCGGTTTCGCCTGCTTACCAAGGATGGGCGCGTAGTCATCCACGAAACGACGGCGGAACCGATCATCGATTCGCACGGGCAGTTTTCGGGGTACCGCGGCGTCAACCGGGACATCACGAACCAGGTTCGATTCGTCCGTCTCCGGCCGTAGCGGGATTTCTCCAGGTGATCGATGGGGTGCCGGGCGTCGTGTGAAAACCGCACAAAACAGAACAAAGCTCACACACATCCTCCTGATGGAGGATGAAGCCAGCGTGGGTCAGCTCATCCAGGCTCACCTCCAGGGGCTGGGTTTCTCCGTGGCGGTCGCCGAGGACGGGACAAAGGGCCTCGACATGCTTCGCGACGGCTACTACGACCTGCTCATCATCGACCACAAGATGCCGAGGCTTTCGGGGACCGAGGTGATCCGCGAGTTGAAGAGGCGCGGCCCCCTGCCCCCCATCCTGATGATCTCCGCGCTGGGCCGGGACGAGGTGGCGGCCGAGGCGTTCAAGCTGGGCGCCATGGATTATCTCCTGAAGGACCCGGACGCCAAGTTCCTCGACGCGCTTCCCATGGCGATTGACGGCGTCCTCGCCCGCCACCAGGAAATGGAATCCCTGCGGCGATCCAGCGAAGACCGCAATCGGTGGCTTCACGAGCTGAAACAGCGCGTCAAGGAACTCAGTTGTCTCTACGGCATCGAGAAACTGCTCGCGACCGCAGGCGATTTGATCGAGCCTGTTTTCCAGGGCGTGGTCAACCTCGTCCCGCGCGCCTGCCGGCACGACACCATCTGCTGCGCCCGCATCCGGGTGCGAACCCAGGAGTATCTCTCCGACAATTTCCGGGAAACGCAGTGGCGCAAGTCCTTTATCCTGAACGCACTGGGATCCCCGGTCGGCACGCTGGACGTCGGCTTCAGGGAGAAGCCGCCGACCCTGCAGCGGAGCATCTTCTCGCCGGAAGAGCAGGAACTGCTGCACGCCATTTCGGACCGGCTCAGCCAGTTCATCGATCGCTGGCAGACGCAGGTCCAGCTCCGGCAGATTCACGAGGAGATCCGCAAGCTGTCGCGCGCCGTTGAGCAAAGCGCCAGCGCGGTCATGATCACCGACGCGAGGGGCAACATCGAGTACGTCAACCCCAAGTTCACGCAGATGACCGGTTACAGCGCCGAAGAGGTGCTCTCGAAAAACCTGCAGATCCTCAGATCGGACAGGGAGAACGACAAGGAACAGGGAGCGCTCGGGCAGGCGATTGCCGCCGGGCACGAGTGGCGCGGCGAGTCGCAGAGCCGGAGAAAGAACGGCAAACTGTTCTGGGTGTTGTCCTCGATTTCCCCCGTCACCAGCACGGACGGCGCCGTGACCAACTACGTGGCCGTCATGGAGGACATCACCGACAGGAAGGAGCAGGAGGAACTCCGCAACGCCGTGCTCACCCTCTCCGCGGAGATCGCCGGCTGCGAGACCGAGGACGCCATCTGCCGTGTCGTCGTGGAAGGCATCCGCAAGCAGATGAACATCGACCGCTGCGGGATGTTCCTGGGCGACCCGCGCCACCCTCCCTTCCGCGGAACCTACGGAACTGACATGAAAGGCGGCACCACGCAGGAGCACGATTTCGCCTGGCACATAGCCAAGGAGCGGGACGTGGCGGATCTGTTCAAGAACGGGTCCTACAAGACGGGTTTTCCGCTCGGGGCGCCCGAAACCCAACCTGGCGAGGAAGGGCTCTACTCGACGCTCATCGCCCTGCGGCAGGGCGGGAAGGGCGACATTTTCGGCGTCATCAGCGTGGACAACCGGATCACGCGCCGGCCCGTCTCGGAGGCCCAGATGATGCACATCGCCCTGCTGGCCGAGGTGCTTGGAAACGCTCTCCAGGTCGCACGCGCGAGGGGCGCGTTGCGCAACGCCGTGGAGGAGGCCAGGAGGGCGAACGAGGAACTGGAGGGGTTCAACCGCGCGATGGTCGGGCGCGAGGGCCGGGTCATCGAGCTCAAGGAGGAAGTGAACCAGCTGCTGGCGGAACTGCGCCGGCCGCCGCGCTACCCGCCCGTCTGGAACGAGGAGAGCGCCGCGAAGGAAAGGCCGTAACCGGCCCGGACGCATCATGAGAGACTATGGCACAAAGCAGGTGGAGCCCATCTGGGTCGTGCCTCTGCGCCGGTATGCGCCGGCCGCCCTCGTGCTTTGCGTGGCCATTCTCCTCGCAATTTTCATCGTCATCCCCATGCACGCCTCCGGCGCCCCGCTCACGGTGGTGACCAAGCTGATTCTCCTGCTCGTGTATTCGGCGCTCGGCGCGGTGGCCGCCTTTCTTTTCGTCGAGGCGAGGAACGCCGAGGCCATGCAGAAGAACGAGCAGGAAAGCGCCGAGGAACTGTACGTCCTCAGCGAACGGCTCAACACAACGCTCCGCAGCATCGGGGACGGCGTGATCTCCACGGACGTTGACGGCGCGGTGACGCTGATGAACGACATCGCCATCCAGCTCGTGGGATGGCCGCTCGCCAAGGCCGTCGGCCAGCGCGCGGCGGAACTCTTCCAGCTGCTCGATCCCCGGACCCGCGATCCGGTGGAGGACCCGTCGAGGCGCGTCCTCAACTCCGGCAAGGGAATCCGCGAGGACGCCTACGTGCTCCTCGTCGGCCGCGACGGCAAGGAGCGGCCCATCGCCTACAACGCCGCGCCGATTCTCGACACCGACGGGTGGATCATGGGCGCGGTCATGGTCTTCCGCGATGTCACCGAACGGCGGCGCATCCAGCAGGAACGCGAGGAGCTCATCCAGAAACTTTCCGACGCAAACGAGAAGCTCCGGCTGGAAATCCACAATCGCGAGGACGCGCGCCGCGCGGCGCTCAGCCTGATGCAGGACGCCCGGATGGCCCAAGCCGCGCTGAAGGAAAGCAACGCCGCGCTCGAGGAGTACGCGCGGGTCGCCTCGCACGACCTGCAGGAACCGCTCCGCAAGATCGAGAGCTTCGCGCAGGTGCTGGTCGAGGACTTCGGCGACAAGCTCGACAAGCAGGCCAAGACCTACCTCGATATCATGGTCGACGCCGCGAACCGGATGCGCCGGCTGATCCGCGACGTACTCGCCTTCTCGCGGGCGGGCACGCTGGAGAAACCGTTCGGCGCCGTGGACCTCAACCAGGTGCTCATCGTCGTGATGGACAACCTGTCGCCCCGGATCAGCGACGAGCACGCGCAGGTGATCGTCGGCCCTCTGCCGACCGTTTTTGCCGATGAAACCCAGATGATCCAGCTCTTCCAGAACCTCGTGGGAAACGGCCTGAAGTTCAACAAATCGGAGCATCCGAAAGTCGAGGTCAGCGCCGAGGAAAGCCGTGACGAGTGGAAAATTTCTGTTAAAGATAATGGCATTGGCATGCGGGAGTCGGAACGGCAGATGATCTTTGCGCCGTTCAGGCGGCTCCACAGCCAGCAGGAGTTCGAAGGCACAGGGATCGGACTCGCCATCTGCCGCCGGATCGTCACCCGGCACGGCGGAGAAATCGGGGTGGCCTCGGAACCGGGCAACGGCAGCACGTTCTGGCTGACGCTGCCCAAGTCGACACGGCAACTGCAGGAAGAAACCGCGAACAGAGCGTCTGACACGAAGAAGGGGGACATCCATGAGCCGCGTACAAGTTGAACCCATCCGAATCCTTCTGGTCGAGGATGACGAAGCCGATATCATGCTGGCCCAGCGCGCCTTCGAACGGGCCAACATCTGGAACAAGATGGACGTCGTCCGGAACGGCCAGGAAGCCCTCGATTACATTTACAACCACGGCAATTTCACCGACCGCACGAAGTATCCCCGTCCCGGCCTGATCCTGCTCGACCTCAACCTCCCCGGCATCGACGGCCGCGATGTGCTGGACAAGCTGCACAAGGACCCGCACATGAAGACGATTCCGGTCGTGATCATCAGCACGTCGGATTATGAACGCGACATCGAGTTCGGCCGCGCGCGCGAGGTCCAGCATTACCTCATCAAGCCGATCCAGGTGGACAACATCATGGAGACGTTCACCGCGATCCGCAGCTTCAAGATGATCCTCGGCAACGCGGCGACGTGAATCTCCCCGGGGCATCCTCGGTAGGGCCGGCTCGCCAGGCCGGCCACGGCGCTGATGAGATCGTAACAGCCCCATGACCTTCAGTCCGCTCAACTACGCGATCCTCTTCGCCTATCTCGCGGGCATGCTCGCCATCGGCTGGCTGTTCGCCGGCCGGCAGAAGAGCACGGAGGATTTCTTCCTGGCCGGCCGCAGGATGCCGTGGCTCGTCGTCGCGATGAGCATGTACGCCTCGCTGACCAGCGCCGTCACGTACATGGGCCTGCCGTCCGCCGCGTACCAGGAAAACATCGCGCTCATCGTCGTCTGCGTCATCAGCCCCCTCGTCGCACCGATCCTGATCTACGTGTTCTATCCCTTCTACAGCCGCCTGCGGGTGACCACTTCCTATGAATACATCGGCCTGCGCTTCGGGCGCGCGGCGCGGTTCTCGGTCTCCGGCCTTTTCATCCTCGCCCGGCTCGGCTGGCTCGGTACGGTGATCTACGCGCCGGCCGTCGCCTTGTCCGTGGTCACCGGCCTGCCCCTCTGGGCCAGCCTCGTCCTGATGGGCGTCATCGCGACCGGCTACACCGCGCTCGGCGGCATCTCGGCGGACATCTGGACCGA
>CALMZY010000380.1 GCA_937870865.1 uncultured Lentisphaerota bacterium
GAACGGAGCTATGAAGTTGAAATTAGTCAGCTGCGTGTAGTTGCCGAATGCGAAGACCGCCACGTAGAACAGCGTTGCCAAAAAGGCCGTTCCGCGTCCGGCCACGACGAGAACGATCCGATAGATGATGACGGCCAGCAGGGCGGCCAGAAACGCGTCCGCAACGGCCATCGTCGTGACGTTCGGCGCGAACAGCCGAAACAGGGCGGCGTTCAGGTTCTGCGTCAGAGGTCCATACGCGTGCTCGATGTCGCGGTAGAGCGCGGCGCCTTGGTTCATCAGCCACGGGATGTAGAGATCCCGCCCAAAGTCCACAAGCGGGTCCGGCCAGCGCCGCCACGTGACGGTCAGCAGCGCGGCGAACAGGGCTGTCAAGGCCGACCACCCCGCAGCGGGATGTCGAAAGAACCGCATCATCGCGCTCGCGATCGGGCAGGATGAGTCTGTGCAAGATGCCATGATCGATGGTGACGAAATACTCGTCAGCGCCACAGTAAAGCCACTTCTGGTCCGCAGCACTAGCAATTTCCGTCCAGAGAACGCTCGATCGGAAATCATTTGACAGGACCGCGAGCTATGATGTAGAGCAAGCACTGTTTCAAGGGAGGAGCAATGCATGAACCATTACGGCGGGGAAGTTCATTGCGTTTGTGGTTGTCTATTTCCCTCTCGTTGCTGATTCTTCAGTCGGCTGCGGCTGAAAATCTTGTTTCCCGCCCGGTCGGGTTCGTACGAATCAGCGTTCCATCGAACGCGCAAGTCCTTGTATCGCAACCGTTTGCTTCGCTCTGCGAAACCAATTCCGCTCCGGTTCTCAAGTGGGATGCCGCCGCCGGTTATACATCCGTGGCAGCCGCCGCCGAATCGGGCGAAGGCTTTTGGTTGGTCAATAACCAGTCCTCGAATCAGATGGCATTTCTCGCGGGCGAGGTGGTGCTTTCGCCATCCAATACCGCCGTGCTTTACCCCGGCCTGAACCTCGTGGGCTATCCGTACTCCAGCGCACTTCGTCTGAATGAAACCGCACTGGGCGCGTTGACGGACCGGGTCGATATCCTCAATGCCGAGGCGGCCGTGCCCGCGGGAGACGAAGACGTGCTGGGCAAGGGCTACTGGGTGAAGTCTCTGTCTGAGGAATGCATCGTCTGGACGGAAGTCCGCCCCTACGAGAACGTTTTTCCCGCGAGCGGCCTGCCGGATATCACGGGCATCACGACGAAAGATGGCCTGTCCGTGGCGCTGTCGATTGCGTGCGAGGGGGGAGAGCGATTCGACATCTTCTATCAGGACGCCGACCCGACGAATCGGTTCGACAGTGCGCGGAACTGGCAGCTCGCTGGAACAGAGCTCAAAGCGGAAGGGCAGACTCAAATCGAGTGGATTGATTCGGGAGCCAATGATCGTCCCGCCCCGGGCAAAGTCTTCGGCCGCTATTATCTCGTCGGTCGGGCGGACATTGATCTGGACGGGAACGGCGTGGCGGATGCGAGGGATGTGTTTGTGAGTGGAGCGACCTTGGCGGCACAGACATCGGGATCCCCTCGGATCGAGGCCGTCCTGATTGAAGAAGGATCAGAATTCTCGTTGACCAGCCTGACCAGCGATACAGGGACGACGGAGTCGACCAACGGCGCAGTTGTCAGGGTGATCGGGGTGGGGCGGGTGATCTATGTGGATCAGAAGAGCGGCAACGATCTGTTCACGGGACGCGCGGCGACGGCCGTGAACGGAAATGGGCCGAAGAAGACGATCCGGGCTGGGCTGAACGCTGCCGAATCGGGAGGTGTGGTGGTGATCCGGGAAGGGAACTACTCAGAGAGCTTGAATGTAGCGGGGCGGGATGTCACGGCGATTGTCAGGGGCCGGGTGGACTTGACCGGGCCCAAGATGGTTCGCGAGGCGGATACGTCATCCTACACAAACGAGCTTGCACCCGGGGAGACGGGTTCATATCCGTAAGAACGCTAGAAACGAACGTTAAAGGGGGATGCATGAGAGAGAACCGTTCACGCAAACATACGGGATTGTGCTGTCGTGTATGCGCCATTCTCGGAACGGTCGGCATGGCGGCGCTATCGGCGTCGGCTGGAGAAGGAGAAGTGATCACCGACAAGCTGACGGCGTACGACGAATCCAAGTTCTACGGCGATGTGACCATCAAGCTGTTCGACGTCGCCCCGCCGACGAATGCCGGTATCTTGAACTTCAATTTCGACACGGATGAAGGCGGAGTGGTGACGGACCAGAGCGGCAACGGCAATACGGGTGTGGTGTCGGGGGCGGTATGGACGTCGGCGGGTTACACGAGTGGCGCCTATGTGTTTGACGGGGCTGGCGACTACATCCAAGCGACCGATTCCGATTCGCTCGATATTAGCGGTGCCTTTACCATCAGCTTGTGGGCAAAAATTGCGGGCACATCCGGTGTGCAAGGTCTCGTATGCAAACACAACGATGCCGGCGATCGAGCGTATGCGTTCTATTACAGTGCGGACCGGTTGGAATGCCAGATAACGAGCGGCGGGTCGAGCAGCAGCCTCTACGATTTTCGTATGTACAATCCGAACGAGTTTGTCTCAACGAATTGGAACCATCTGGTCGTAGTCTGGGGCGGTGTCGCGAACAGCGGCGGGCAGATCTACGTGAATGGGAACGCCGTCGACATGGAAGCGACGGTGAGTACCTTTGTCGGAACCAACATCTTCAACTCCAGTCAGCCGCTGCGTATCGGGAGCAGGAGCGA
>CALMZY010000381.1 GCA_937870865.1 uncultured Lentisphaerota bacterium
GCTCGGTAAAGACGCCGTGGGCGATGTCGCCGGGCGCCTGGACGCCGCTTCGGCCCCCGTTTGCGAGGCGCACTGCGAAAATCTGATCGCCAGGGGCGAGACGGTGTTCATCCTGGATTTCGAGGACCTGGAGTACCTGAGCAGCGCGGGCCTTCGCAGCATCCTCACCGTTCTGAAGAAAGTGAAACCGAGCGGCGGTAAAGTGGTGATCTGCGGCGCCCAAGGGACGGCGAAGGAGATTTTTGACATCTCCGGTTTCTCCTCCATGTTCCCGATGACGGATACGCTGGAGGAGGCCGCGTCGAACGTATTGTAAGGAGCCGCATGGAAATCCTGCGCCTGCCCGCGGAGCTTGAATCGCTGGAGCGTTTCAGAAAATTCGTCACGGAAAGGGCCGCCGAGAGCGGATTGGACTCCCGCCTGATCCCGAAGATCGAGCTGGTCCTCGAGGAAATCCTGACCAACCAGGTCATGCACGCGTACAAGGAGCGCGAGGGGGAAGCCGAAGTGGCCTGTTTTCCGCGGCGCGATGGCTGCTTCTGCCTGCAACTGCGGGACTGGGGTCCTGAGTTCGATCCGCTGAAGCAGGCGGCGCCCGACACGGCGGCCCCGCTGGAGGAGCGGCGCGTCGGCGGGCTCGGAATCCACCTGGTCAAGAACATGGCGGACCACCTCGAGTACCGCCGCGAAGACGGAAAAAACATCCTGACCGTGTGCTTCAAAAAGCCGGCGGTTTGATTTTCTCCAAGGAGCTGTCCATGTTGACGATCGATGAATCCAGGGAAGCAGAACTTACCGTTCTCCAACTCACCGGCCGCCTGGATGCCGTCACCGCGCCCGAACTCGAGCAGAGACTGGCCACGCTGGCCGGCGACGGATGCGGGAAAATGGCGGTGGACTTCGGGAAGCTGGAGATGATCGTCAGCGCCGGGCTGCGTGTCTTCCTGGCCTTCGCGAAGAAATGCAGGAAGTCCGGGATCCGGCTGGCGCTCTGCCGGATGCAGCCTGTCGTGTACGAGGTGTTCAAGATCTCCGGCTTCACCGAAATTCTAGCGATTTTCCCGACACGCGAGGAAGCCGTGCGCTCCCTCGATTCCTGACCCCTCATGAGCAGTCCCCTTACAGCGTCGGACAGCGTCTCCCGGGAGGTCGCCATCCGGAACGGGATGCTGCTGGCCCTGCTCGACACGGGAATCGTCACGGTCGCGCTGGTCGCGGCGAAGTCCTCCGTCCTGCTCGCCGACTTTTTCAAGACCCTTCTGGAATTGGTGGCGGTCACGCTCTCGTGGCTCGCGATCCGGCGGATCAACCGCGGCGCAAACCAGCAGTTCGAATACGGCATGGGCAAGATGGAACATCTCGTCAGCCTGTTCGTGGGCCTGCTGATGACCGTCTGCCTCCTGCTCATCGTCCTGAACGCGCTGCGGAACATCCTGCACCCCACGCACATTGCGGGCGTCGGCATTCTTATCAGCATCGCCGACCAGATTGTGTACGCGTTCGTAAACGCGTTCCTGTGGCTGAAAAACCGGCGCGAGGCGCGCGCCGCGTCGTCGCCGCTGATGGAGGCGCAATCGAAGCTGTTCCTGACGCGAATGATCGGCAACGTCTTCATCCTGCTCTCGCTGGGATTGAGCATGGCGCTGAAGCCGTACGCGTGGGCAAGCTACATCGACCCCGCCGCCTCCCTGATGATCGGCGCGTCCATCCTCATGGCGGCGATGGGCCTGTTCTCGACCTCGGTCTCCAACCTGCTCGACCGGACGCTCGAGGAGTCCGACCAGATCGTCATCCTGCGCGAGCTGGCGCGGCACTTCGACGATTACGAATCGCTCCACACGATCCGCTCGCGGCGCGCGGGCACGGAGGTGTTCATCGACATCCTGCTGGAGTTCGATCCGGAGAAGAAGGTCGGCGAGATTCAGAAAGCCGCCGCCGACATCCGGCGCAGCATCGAGCAGGCAATCCGCGGCAGCCGGGTCACGATCGGATTGGCCACGTCGGCGTCAGCGTAGAAGGGGAAATCACGAATGGACACAAATGCACACGAATTGGGTGCTTTATTGCTTCGTGTTGATTCGTGTGAATTCGTGGTTGCCAACTGATTTCAACCGGAACGCGAGCATGGTGATGTCGTCGGATTGCTCGGCACCTGCCGCGTAACTCTTCAGGGCTTCGCGCATCCCGCCAATCAGGCTTTCGCAATCCCTTGTGCGGACTTTCTTCAATTCGTCGATGGTCCAGTTTTCGCCGGTCAGAACCTCGTCGGGATTCATGGCCTCGGTGACGCCATCCGTGTAGAGGAACAGCGTTTCTCCGGGCTTCAGGTCCACGAAACCCTCCTCGAACTGCATGTCCTCCAACCCGCCGACAAGCGTTCCCTTCACCTTGGGGAGGCGCTCGATGGACCCGTCGGCGCGGATGACGAAGGGCGGATTGTGTCCGCCGTTGGCGTACTGGCAACGGCCCGTGGGCAGGTGAATCCTGGCGCAGAACAAGGTCACGAACATGCTGGGCTCGTTGTCGCGGGCCAGCTCGTTGTTGAGCCGCGCCAGCGTAGCCGCGGGATCGCGTTCCGCGTTCCAAAGGGTCCGGAAGAACGTGCGCGTGACGGCCATGAACAGGGCGGCGGGCACGCCCTTGCCCGAGACGTCGCCGACGACCAGGCAGAGATGGTCGTCCTTCTCCATGAAGAAGTCGTAGAAGTCGCCCCCGATGTCGCGGGCGGGATCGAGCAGGGCGAAGAGTTCGAGCTCGTCGTGATCCGGGAACGGTGGGAACGTACGCGGGACAAGGCTCATCTGGATCGACCGCGCGATGTGAATCTCGCTCTCGATGCGTTCCTTGGCCGCCGTGGTCGCGCGCAATTGTTCGACATGGGCCTTCAGGCTCCGCCGCATCGCATCGAAGGATCGGGAGAGCCGGGCCACTTCGTCCTCGCCCTCGATCGGCGGCAGAGGCGCGTCGAGGTTGCCGGTCGACAAGGTCTTCGTGGCCGCCTCGAGCTGGCGGAGCGGCCGGGTGATCGAACGCGCGATGGCCAAGGCGACGCCGAGCAGGAGAATGAAGCCCAGGATGCCGAGCAGGGCCAGCGTACGGCTGAGACTGAACACCTTGTCCAGCAGTTCCTTTTTCGGGAAGACGAGGCCCACCGTCCAGCGCGTGGACGGCACGGGCGCAAACGCGAACCACGACGCTTCACCCGTCACGAAGCTGATCAGTTCCCCGAATCCCGTTTCGCCGCGGAGCATGCGGCGGCCGATCTCCCGCAGGGCCGGGACTCCGCTCTCCTCGGCCACGCTGAAAACCGTCTCGTTCATGATGAAGTCCTTGCGGCGATGGGTCATGTACGTGCCGTTGGCGGAAATCAGGAACGCGTAACCCCGCTTGCCAAGGTCCAGCGAGGCCATCAGGTCGGTCAGCCAGAAGAGCGACACATCGCAGGTGACCACTCCGAGGAAGCTGTTTGTGCGGCCGCGAAGGTAGCAGGGCACGGCGTACGTGACCATGAGGACGCTCCCCCCGCCCTCGTCGTAATACGGCTCGGTCCACGTGGCGCGTCCGAGATCGCGCGGCAGCGTGTACCAGTCCTTGGTCTCGTACTGGTAGTTGTTCGCCGCAAGACTCAGCCGGATCAGCGGCCCGCCGGGCTGTTGGGGACGGCACACATAGGGCGCTTCGCGGCCGTACGCTTCGAGGAAGGCGGGAGACGGCGCAAACGCGGAACCGAACACCTCGGTATTCTGCAACACAACCGATTCCAGCAAGGCATAAATGTCGGCGGGCGCCAACATCTCGCGGTCGAACTGCAGGGACAAGCCCTGTCCCACTTTTTCGACCGCGCGCTGGACGGTCTCGATCCGGTTCGCAGTCGCCTCCGCCAGGTAGCACGCCTTGTCGCGCAGTTCCTGTTCCAGCAGGCGCCTTGCCGTGATGTAGCCGTATCCGATGATCGCGCCGAGAATGCAGCCCGCGCCAACCAGGATCAGCACGGTCATGCGCCAGCCAATGGTCACATTACGGAGCACGGACGCAATCCTCCTGAACGCTGAACGAATCGAGCGGCAACTCCTTCCGGATCAACCCGGCCTGCTTGAGAATCGCGACGGTCTTCTGATACGCCTCGCGGTTCAGAAGGCCGACCTGCCAGTCGGACGGCCGGGCGGGGAAGATGGAATCGATCATCGTGTCGAGCATCCAGCGCATGTGCGACCGGTTCGCCGGGATGTGGCCCTGCCGAACCTGCTTCATCACGATATCGAGCGCCTCCTCGCGATGCTCCGCCGCATAGCGCCAGCCTTCCATCGACGCCTCCACCAGGGCGCGGCAGACTGCCGGCCTCTCGCGGAACGTTTTCTCCATGCAGTAGAGGCCGTCCTCGGGGAGCGGGCAGTCGTAATCACTGAGGAAGAACGTGGTCAACTCGTGCCGCTCGACGCCGCATTGATACAACATGTGATATTCGTTGTAGCGCATCACCGAGCAGGCATCCACGCCGCGAAGTAGAAAGAGGTTGATGGAGAAGTTCTGCGTCAGGATGTCCGGCTTCACGCCCTGCGCGCGAAAGAAGGTGGTGAACGCCGGCCGGAACGACCCGCCCCAGATCGAAACGCGCCGTCCGTCCAGGTCCTTGAGACTTTGAACGCCGCGATCCTTCCAGCCCACGATGGCGAGGTTGGAGCGGTTGACCACCTGGCCGAGATGCAGGATCGGCTCGCCCTGCGCGCGCGCGCTGAGCGCCGTCGGCAGCCAGAGAAGCGTGAATTCCGTCCGGCCCTCTTTCAGGTCCTGCACCTGGTCGCGGTCCGGCCCGCCGCGAAGCAGCGTCACCTCCAGCCCGCGCTTCCTGAAGAAACCCTTTTCCAAGGCCACGTAGTACCCGGCGAATTGCGACTGCGGAGTCCACAACAGCATCAGCGTGGCGGACTCGGGCTTCGACGGGACGGCGGGCTCAGCCGCTCCGACCGCCAGGGAACCGCCAAGGCTCCACAAGGCACCGGCCAGAAAAACGCTCCGCAGGGGTTGGACCAGGCGCGTCACGGAGACTCAATCGGTAACGTCCTGGTCTTTCATCAGCTCGCGATTCTGAACGGCTTCCAGGAAGATATCGGCGCTTTCCACGCTGTTGAAGATGCTCGTCTTCGGCAGGACATCGGCGATCTCAATCACCTTGGCGACCTGGGGCTGAAGATGAAGCAGCAGCACATGTCTGCCGGCGCCGTGAATCGCTTTCCGGGCCGCGAGAATGATTCGCAGGCCCATGCTGCTGATGTACTCTAGGTCTTTCATATCCAGCAGGAGGCTTCGCGTGTTCTTTCCGAGCAGGGGCTTGATCTTCTCCTCGCACGAGGGACACGTGGCGGAGTCCAACCGCCCCGCGAGCTTGACGACGAAGACTCCGGGCTTTCTTTCCTCGGTGGACATGGTCAGAGGCATCGGGTTTCTCCTTTCGCAACAGGGCCGCCCCGTCAGTCGGGCAGGATATCCGGCATCATCCTGCGGACTTTCACCTTCAACGCCGGCTCCAGTTTCAAAGCCTGGTCGATGTACGTCTGCGCCTGCTTGAATCCGCCGCTCTCGTAACAGTAGAGGGCCGTGGCAAGAGCCATCTCGGCTCGCTCCTTGGCGGGCAACGCCGTATCGCCCATGTAGTAATTGGCCAGCTGAAGGAGAAGGCGCGGGCTGATCTCCTCCCAGGGCCGCACCATCTCGCCGTGCTTCCCGAGCGCGATGCGGATCCCGTTCAGATCGGCGCCGACCGCGTCGCCACCCAGTTCCGTGCCCACACCACCCCGGAACGGCGCCGCGGATACCCGGCCGATCAGGAACTTCTTCAGCGAGTCCATGCTGTCGTAGGCATCCCGCAGGTTGGCCAGGGCCTGCTGGCCCTCGCCGGTCTTCATCTCGGGCAGAAGCTTGATCACGGCGGCGGAGGCCTTGCGGAAATCCTTCTGGCTGACGAACGGCAGGTTCGCCGTACGCACGACATCCAGCTTGTCCAGGTCAACCTGGATCTTCTCCTCGCGCGCCTTCCGTTCCGCGCGCGCCTCCTCGGCCGCGGTGACGGTCTCCACCTG
Source organism: uncultured Lentisphaerota bacterium (assembly GCA_937870865.1). Lineage (GTDB taxonomy): Bacteria > Verrucomicrobiota > Kiritimatiellia > CAIQIC01 > JAGNIJ01 > CALMZY01. The sequence goes on from CALMZY010000381.1 coordinate 6,078, forward strand.
CACAACCTTCGCCACATCCTTGTCAATGGCCGGCCAGAGAAGCGCGCTCGACTTGAACCGGAAATCGTCGAGAACCGTCTTGGCTTTCACGGTCTGCCGGGAGTCGAGGAAGCGCGTCATCCGCTCCCGGATCAGGTTGTACTCCTTGATCTGGTCAATGCAGCGTTTCGCCACCGGCTGGAGGCTGTACGGCCACATCGGGTTCTGTCCGCTCTTGAAGGAGTACGCCTCGAAGAACTCCCGGGCCTTGGAGAGATTGCCTTCCCGCATGTAATCCACGCCCATGAAGAATTCCGCGAGATCGCCGTACCAGGACGGCCAGCGTGCCGCCTCGAACGATACCGCGCCCTCCTCGGCCTCGTTCAGCATGTAGCGCGCGAGCGTCTGCGGCATGCGGCCCGGATGCGGCTGCGCGGGATCCGTCGAGTCGAAGGTCGTGTTGCGGATTTCCTGGAGGTAGAGCTGCGCGTCCTTGTCCCTTCCCCCGCCCCAGCAGGCCACGACCTGGAAGAGGCGGATCCAGTACCGCCCCATTCCGATCGGAGGGGACTTGTCGTACAGGAGCTGCATCTGTTCGCGCATGCCCGCCGGATTGCCCTTGACCATCTGGTCGACCGCCGCGACCATCGCCTGCTCGCCGGCGAGGGTGAACGGCTGGACAACCGGGACCACCTTCTTCGGCGCCGAAGACTGCGGCGACGGGGTCCCCGCGGCGGCCACTTCGCCGGTGGCCGCGGGAACCGGTGCATTCGTGTCCTCCACCCCGACAATGAGGGACTCGGGAGCGGGCGGCTCGTGATAAATCGCGAGGTACCCGGTCAGCGCGACGCCCGCGACGACCATGAGCATGACGAACACAGCCGCACTGGTCGAGATGGCGCGCCTTTTGGTCTTCGCGGAACGAACAGACCTCTGCTCGTGCTTCGCAACGCGCAGCGCTTCCCGAAGGTCCGCGAGGACCGACGCGTACGTCGGATAGCGCATGAACGGATCGGACTCCAGCATGCGGCCGATGACGTCCGCCGTCTCCGGCTGGAGCGTGGGACGGATCACGCGCAGGCCGATGGCCGGGTTCTTCAGGCGGGCGAGCACGACGTCGGTCGCGGTCTTCCCGTCAAACGGCGGCTTCGCGCCGAGCGCGTGATACAGCGTGGCGCCGAGACTGTAGATGTCGGAACGATGGTCCACGCGCTGGCCGCGCGCCTTCTCCGGCGCGATGTAGTAGGGCGTACCCCAGATCTCGCCCCGGTCCTGCTGCCAGGCGACAAACCGCGCGAGACCAAAGTCCGCCACCTTGGCAACGCCTTCCTTGTCGAAGAGCACGTTGGCCGGCTTGATGTCCCCGTGGATCAGGCCGATATCGTTGGCAGCCCTCAACCCCTCGGCCACATCGATGCCGATCTCCAGGACGCGCACCTCGTCCAGCACGTTGCCGGTGGCGATCATCTCGTCGAACCGTCCGCCGGAGACGAGCTCCATCACGATATACGGCTGGCCCTTCTCCTGGCCGCACGAATAGATCTGCACCACGTTGCGATGATTCAGCGCCGCCGCCGCGCGGGCTTCCCGCAGAAAGTTCTCCACGAAGTGCGGATCGTCGCCCATCGCCTTCTTCATGACCTTGATGGCCACGTACCGGCCGAGCTGCTGATCGAGGGCCTGGTACACCGCGCCCATCCCGCCCGCCCCCAGCAATTCCAGGAGGAGGAACTGCCCAAGCTGGGCCGGGACCGTCTGCTTGGTGTGGCAATCGGGACACTCGACCTTGGAGAAGGAAGGGAGCTTGCCAACATCGAGGTGGCGGCCGCACTTGCGACACGCGATCTTATCCACCGGGTCGGCGACTATATCGCTGATATCGTGTACTTCCTCGTCAGCCACAATAAATCCCTTTCAGCGAGCTCATCCTAGGCGCTGCGGCATGAATCTTCAATGTTGAAACGCCGCCATTGTTCACGCGTCCGGCTTTCTGCTATAAGAACGGC
>CALMZY010000382.1 GCA_937870865.1 uncultured Lentisphaerota bacterium
TGGTGCGGGCCTCCGCGATCTGCTGGCGGACGACCTGGAGTTCCGCCTGGAGGGATTCTGCCGTTTTCGGAGTGTCGGCGGCGCGCACGTTATACAAACCGACGAAGAGGGAGAGGAACACGAGGACGATAGCCCGGCAATGTGCACCCATAGAATTAATCCTCTGCTAAGCAAAAAAACGCGCACTGCCCAGGTGTCTCCCGGACAGATGCAGCATTCACTTTTCCCGCAATGATTATGAGTCTTTCGTATAACCGCCAAATAAACTTCTTGCAACAAAATAAACGGGCGGACGGGATGAACAAGTCCACTTCTGCGAATCCTGTTGCGTCCGATCACAGCAAACGGCCAAGGCAGAATCATGGGAGGCAGAACCATTTCTTCATCGCTCCAATCTCCAATGATTCTGCTGTCCATGATTCTGTCGCGCAGGAGCGTTTGCAGAAAATGGGCAAAGATTGCAGCCTCAACCCTCGACCATCCCCCATCAGCCTTTGACCATGCCGCACTCGCCGGGAACGTTCCAAGCCGCGGGGAAATCCCGGCACTGGGAAGGGCGCGCTTCATAGACGGCACAGGCACTGCCCTCGAGGAATTCGCACGAGCCATCCGGCTTCTCCCGCAGGCTGAGTTGCGCGCGGTTCGAGGCGAGCCGCGTGTGCCGCTCGATGAAGTCCTGATCCGCCATGCGCAGGTTCTGCGCAAGCCGGGCGATGTCCCTGTCGGTCAGCAAAACGTGGCCGGGCCAACGGCAGCAGTCGCCGCAGCGACGGCATTTCCAAGCTTCGGGTTTCATGTTTTCTGAAGAAGATGTGGGTATAAAACCGAAACTCGCAACCTGCAACTTGAAAAAAACAGGCCTGAACTCCCATCCGGAAGACTGTCCGGACTTGGGACCGGAACTTGACGGGAACAAACAATGGCGCGTATAAATACAGCGTGGCTCGGATTCGCGAGCCTTGGGCGTCGACATTTGGGGCCCACGAACCTGTGGCATATGGCATTCAGCGCAATCAGACGCAGTCGTGATACCTTGCCGCGTTCCGGCCCGGCGGCGGGACGGCATTTCATTCAACACGAACCAGAAACCAAGGACCGCCCATGAGCCAACCGCAAGCGAAAGTCGAATTTCCTTCGTACGAACGGCCCAACACGGACGTGAGCACGCTGATGCTGCTCCTGGTGGCGGTGGCCATCGAGGGCACCATTCTCATCCTCGCCTATTTTTCCAAGGGAACGTTCTTCCGCGACCTGCTCATGGGCCGCCACCACATCGAGATGGAGCGTATCATCTTCCAGAGCGCCACCCTGCTGGCCTTCTCGCTCTCCCTCTCCAACGTCATTCTGAAATTCGTCAAGGTGCGGGGCGAGTCCAAGGCCATGCAGCAGGACCTTCTGCCGCCGGACCTGAACATCATGGACGTTCCGGCGCTGATCAAGATCTACGAGAACATCCTCGCCAATCCCGCCGTGAAGAAGAGTGTCGGAGTGGCCCGCATGGCGCGTGTGCTGGCGATGTGGATCAACACGCAGGACTTTGAACGAACCAGCCAGTACGCGAAGCAGGAAAACGAGATGGACATCTTCGTCTCGGATTCCACGTACCGGATGAACCGCATGTTCATCTGGGCCATGCCCCTGCTCGGGTTCGTCGGTACGGTCTACGGCGTGAGCTACGGCATCGGCGGGTTCGCCGAATTCCTGAAGGGAACGGTCACCGCCGAAGGCATCAAGGACCAGATCGGTTTGATCACCCTCGGCCTTGCCGTGGCCTTCTACTGCACACTGCTGGGCCTCTGCACAGCCGGTATTGCGTCGTTCCCCGGCCTCGCGGCCGAGCGCAAGGAAGAGGGCATCCTCGAGGAAATCGACCAGTACATCGAGGACCGGCTCATCTCGCGCATGCCCTCCGTGCGCAAGACGGAATTCCCGGTCGAGCACATCGTCGCGATGCGCCAGGGCATCGAGAACATGAAGGTCAATGTCAAGTTCCCCACCGAGGAGCTGGCGCAGATCATGAAAAGCGTGACCGCGCAGCAGTTCCCGATGGAGGAGTTGGCAGCTGTCCTGAAGGGAATCAGCGTTAAATTCCCCACCGAGGAGGTCTCGGCGGCCATCGAGAAGGGCTTCGATCGAATGCCGAACCCGCAACAGTACGAGAAGGTTTTCTCGCAGGCGGTTTCGAGCGCGTCCAACGTGGTGAAGGACAAGTACGAGGAGTTTGCCAAGACCTACGAACACCGGATCGACGAGTTGAGCGTCAAGCTTTCCCAGAAGCTCGATGCGGTGGCGTCCAATTTCCACGACGGCACCGAGAAGGTCACGCAGCAGATCAGCGGCCACGCCAAGGAGCAGGCCGAACAGTTCGCTATCGTCCAGCAGAAGTATCTCGCCGAGCACATGCAGATGTCGGAAAAGGAAATCGCGCGTTGGGAACAGATGTTGAACGGCTTCCAGGGAATCGCGAGCCAGATGGCGAGCCAGTTGTCGGCCGCCGTGGGAGCCATGAACCAGGCCGCCGACCACTACAGCCAGCGCGTGGACGGATCCGCCAAGGCCCTCGTGGAACAGATCAGCCGGGTCGTGGAAATCGGCGTTCGCATCGACGAGCTGCTCAAGGCGACGAAATCGATGGAAACGGCGTTTGTCAAAATCGGTTCGGCCGAGGAATTCGGCGAGACCCTCACCTCGCTCCGCACGCACCTGGCCACGAGCGACGAACTGGTCAAGAAGATCACGAAGCCGAAGACGATCGTGCTGCAGGAAGCCCGCAGCTGACCGCCGGGCTGACGAAGCCATTCCGGTTAACGCGGGAAACAGGCCATGCCGCGAAAGCAGAAAACCAAGATCGACATCGATGTGCTGCCCTACCTGTCGATCATGCTCAGCGTTCTGGGCATCATCTGCCTCATCATCGTGGTCATGGTGATGAACATCGCGCTGAATCCGAAGGCCATCGCCATCGTTTCCTTCAAAGGCCTGTACGAAGGCTTCAGCAAGACCGACGGATCCGTGACCGACGGCGCCATCCCGAAGGCCCCCACCTATCTGGACTGTTCGCCGGCCGGGATATCCCTGTTCCCCGGGGAGACGAACGTGCCGCCGGCGGAGCTGGCGGTGCCGGGGAACATCGTGGAACAGGTGCTGGACCAAATTGAGAAGAATAACGAACATGAATATGTCATCGTGCTCGTCCGGCCGGGGTCTCTGCCGGTGTATCGGACGGTCCGCAAGCTGCTGGCCAATCGAAAAATCGACATCGCGTACGACCCGCTGGAAGCCACCGCAATGATCGACTGGCACAAGGAAGCCAAGGAGCTGAACATCACCCTTCCGAAGTAACCCCCCATGCCTCAAAAAAAGAAAGAAGAACCTGAACTGCTGCTCGTGCCGTTCTGCGACGTCGTCACCGTGACGATGGCCTCGCTGTTCATGGCCTTGCTCGTCGTGATCGACCAGTCGATGAAGACACCGACCATCCGGAACACGCCGATCGCCGAAACCGTCACCAACTGGCCGGTGTATTTCGAATGCCGCGCGAACCAGGTCTTCCCCGTCAACCGGGTGAAACTGGCGGAAGCGCTCCAGACCACGACGAACGCCGTCGCGAAAACCCCCGGAGGCAGCAATACCCTGTCGTCGATCAGCGGACTGGGGCAACTCATGATGCAGGACATCGGCGACGAGTATTACCAGATCGACACCCGCTACCTCCTCCTGGGACAGATGGCCCTGCTCCCGCGCACCAACGCAACGGGCATTAAGTCGGCCGAGGTCACCAACAAGTTCGGCACGGCGATCGCCTCCTTCAACCGCGACAACCAGTACCTCGTCTTCCTTGTGCGGGATGATTCCTTCTCCGTCTTTCGAAAGGCCCGGGACATTGCGACCAGGGCCGGATACCGGTCCGGTTGGGAATACATCGGGCGGGACGAGCCCCTGACATTCGTCGGCGCGTTCGCGCGCATCAAGAGCCAGTAAGATCATGGAAAACCAGCTTGATGTTTTCTTCTACGAGGCGTTCGAGGAGGAAGAAGCCTCCTTGAGACGGTTGGTCCTTCCCGGCCTGCGCGTGGGCTTTGTTCCTTCGACCATCCAGGAGCACGGCGACGCCCATCCCCCCGCCCCCATCATCAGCATCCGGACCCAGTCGGAGATTCCTCTGTCCTGGGCGTCCGAGCTCAAGGCCATCATCGCGCGGACCACCGGGTACGATCACCTGAAAACCTACAAGGACGCGACCGGCTCCAAACTCCCCTGCGGGCATCTGCCCAAGTACTGCTCCCGCGCCGTCGCGGAACAGGCGATGGTGCTCTGGCTGTCGCTCCTCCGCAACGTGCCGGCGCCGATCGAGCATTTCAAAACCTTCGACCGCGACGGATTGACCGGCCTCGAATGCGAGGGGAAGAACCTGCTGGTCGTCGGCGTGGGAAACATCGGGAGCGAGATTGTTCGGATCGGCGCCGGACTGGGCATGAAAGTTCGGGGTGTCGACATTGTCCGCCGCCACACCGCGGTGGATTACATCTCCATCGAAGAAGGCCTGCCGAGCGCGGACATCGTCGTCTGCGCGATGAACCTGACGGCGTCCAATTCCGGCTATTTCAACACCGAACGATTCCGGAAGTTCAGGAAAGGGGCTGTCTTCGTCAACGTGGCCCGCGGCGAGATGTCGCCCGCCGGGGACGTCCTGAAGGCCCTGGACGAAGGGATTCTGTCGAGCGCCGCCTTGGATGTGTATGACAACGAGAAGATCCTGGCCGTGTCTCTGAGGGCCGGCAAGGCCGCGGACCATCCGTCGGTTCAGGCCGTGCTCGAACTGGCCAAGCGCCCGAACGTGATCCTGACACCCCACAACGCCTTCAACACGCACGAATCCGTGGAACGCAAGTCCCGCCAGACCATGGACCAGATCGCCCATTTCCGCGAACACGGAACCTTCCTGTGGCAAGCCCCGGATTGATCACTTTTTTCCCTTCTTCTTTTTGAACTTTTCCCGCCGCCAGGCGTCAATATCCGCTGTCCTCGAAACGGCCCAAAGGAGCTTGAAAAATGCACCATGTAGGTTTGACACGCATGGCGTGGAAGTTCAGTATGCCCGAGTTTCGGGATTAACAACGGCTGAAAACGCCGGACAACGGCAAGGAAAGGAAAAAATCATGAAGGTCGTCAGACTGTTTGCTCTTCCCGCTGTGGCATTTGTCGTAGCCGGCGCAATGGTTGCCGGGGGTTGCGGAAAGAAGGAAACCGCTTCGCCGCAGGCGGGTCAGGACATCTCGCAATCGCAGGACCTTTTCTCCAAACCCGTCAGCACTCCGCCGCTGATGACCCCTTCGGATAATCCCTCGGCCGTCATCGCGGTTGTCGGCGGCAAGGAAATCACGCAGGGCGAGATCGACGGCGAGACCATGAAGATGATGGACATGGCGGGTCGCCGCATGCCGCCCGAGCGGGTCGCCCAGATGAAGGACCGATTCGCCGCTCAAGCCTTGGACAACCTGATCCTCAAGACGATCCTGATGGAGCAGATCGACAAGGACAACATCACCATCACCGATGCGGAGAAGACCGAGGCCATTGAGAAGTTCACCAGTTCCCTCCCGGCGGGCGTCACGCTGGACGACCTGATCGCCAGGAACAACTGGACCCAGGAAGAGTTCGACAAGAACCTGACCATGGACCTGCGCATCAACAAGCTCCTGGAAGCCCAGACCAAGAGCGTCGCCCAGCCGACGGACGAAGACATCAAGAAGTTCTACGAGGAAAACAAGGAGCGGTTTGACGTCCCCGAAAGCGTCACCGCCAGCCACATCCTGATCGCCACCGAGGCGACGGACGACGATGCCGCCAAGGCCGCCAAGAAAGCCAAGGCGGAAGAGCTTCGGAAGAAGATTGCGGACGGCGCCGATTTTGCCGCCGTGGCCGCCGAGAATTCCGATTGCCCCAGCAAGACCCGCGGGGGCGACCTCGGCAGCTTCACAAAAGGCCAGATGGTCAAGCCGTTTGAAGACGCCGCGTTCAGCCAGAAGACCGGCGAGGTCGGCCCCGTCGTGGAAACCCAGTTCGGGTACCACATCATCCAGGTCACGAAGCACGAAGAGGCCCGCACGCTTCCCATGGAGGAAGTGAAGGAGCGGCTTGCCAAGGTGATCGAATCGCAGAACAAGCAGGAGATTGCCCGCACGTACATTGAAGGCCTGAAGGACAAGGCGGACATCAAGTTCCCCGGCGGCAAGCCTGCGGCCTACGAGGCCATGTCCGCGCCCATGATGATGCCGCCTCCGGCCAAGGCCCCGGCTGCGGAGCCCGCTCCCGAGCAGGCCCCGGAAGTCGCCCCGGCCCCCGCGCCTGAAGCGGCCCCGGCAGAAGCTCCGGCCCCCGTGGAAGCCCCGGCTCCGGTCGAGGTTCCCGCTCCGGCGCCGGCACAGTAGTCGATTGATGACA
>CALMZY010000383.1 GCA_937870865.1 uncultured Lentisphaerota bacterium
CGATTACGCGCACAAGCCCGACGCGCTCGCCACATTGCTCGAGATGAGGCAGTTCAACACCCGCCCCCCCGCGTTGTACACACCACCGCCACAACCCGCCACGCCATAGGAACTGCCGGAAATATTCTGAAAAAGCACGCAGTTCTGCACGGTTCCGCCAATGTTGTACACGCCGCCGCCGCGGTTCTCGTAGTAATTGACGTAACCATATCCCCGCGTGAGGGTGAGGCCGTCAACAACGGCGTTGGTGTGCGTCAGCTTGAAGCATCGCGTGGTGTCGTTGCCGCTCACGATGGCGTTCGATGGCCCCCCGACACTGCGCACCGTGATCCCTTTCGCCACCACCACCTGCTGGGTCAGGCTGTACAGCCCGTTTCCCACGAGCACCGTCCCGCCGTCCTCGAGCACATCGACCGCGGACTGAATGTCCGTCGCGGCCGTCGCCCAGTTCGTGTACGGAGCGATGCCCGCTCCGGTCGGCAACACGAAGGCCGTCGGCCAACCTGCGCTCACCAGGTTCGTCTCCATCACAACCGCGACCTCTCCCGCCGAATTGCTGACGGAGAGGCCGACCGAGAAATGACCGCTGGTCGCGAACAGATGCTCGACCTGCCCCAGCCCGGCGCCCTCAAGATCCACAAGCCCATCGCCATTGAAATCCCACCGGTAATAAAGACCCGTCGTGTTCGTGCCCACGGCATACGCCGTCAGCGTTACAGGAAATGGAACCGTGAAGGCCGCCGGGGCTGCGCGCGCGTAACCTCTGAGCGGGCCGGGTGACACTTCGTACGCGCCGATATCCACGATCCCTTCGCCGATACGCGGGCCACCATCAAGATCAACCGCCGCGGCCATCCACGCCGCATTCGTTCCAGCATTGACGCACGGGGACACGCCGGGCAGCAGGCGGTAATCGGCGCCCGCGGCATCCGGGCAGACAAAGCCGGGATCGGCGGTGATGTTGCCGTCTCCCTCGATCGCCGGCCGCGTGCAGCACCGGACCACCACGCTGGTGTCGTACAGGAACCAGTTGTCCTCGCTCACGTAGATCTCGTAACCCGTCGCGATGTTGAAGAAAATGATCGTGTTCTCCACCCGCGAACCCGGATCGCACCAGAGGCCGGCGCTGTAGCCGGGATAGCCGTGGCTCGTGTTGTGGACGATCGTGCAGTTCTGAATCGTCATGCCGCCGCTGTACACGCCGCCGCCGCGGGGGTCGTAACCGTCGGCGTGGTTCCGCGCGACAACGCAATTCCTCATCACGCTGCCGGCCTCGCCGTACACGCCGCCGCCGTAAGGATCCATCGCGCTGGCCCGGTTGCCGACCACCATGCAGTTCTTCAAAACCGTGCCCCCCGCACAGTAGACACCCGCGCCCATCTGCGCCATGCCGCCCGTGATCGTGAACCCGTCCGCCACCGCGTTCGACCCGGCCAGCGTCACGCATTGGACCGCGCCTCCGCCGTCGATCACCGTGCCGGACGGACCGTTGACGGCTTTCAGGGTGACGCCTGTGTTCACGTTGACCGGCGCCGACACGACATACGTCCCGTTCGTGACCAGGACCGTATCCCCCTCGCCGGCCAGAATCATCGCCGCCTGGAGGTTCGTCGCCGCACTCGCCCAACTCGAGAACGGAGGCGTGTGCGAACCGGAGAGCGAGACATGGAAGTACGCCGCCGGCGTTTCAACGGAGAGCAGGCAGACGAAGGCCAGAGCGGGAACCCATTTTGCATTCATGAACGAACCTCCTCCTTGGCACACAAGCCGTTCAGCGCGACCCCGGTGGGACCGACACCATCAAGAAATGCACCTAGTAGCGTACTAGTATCTGCATCTACATGGCGCGTCAATAAAGGGTTTTATGCAAATTTTGCAGGAGGCGACCGACCATCAGATGAAACCCACATTCTCGTCCTCGAGCAACGAGACCGGGATTTCCCTGACGAAGCGGGAGGGCTCGCAGAACATGACGCCGCCGTCGCGGGTCCGGCGGACTTCGGGCATCATCAGGAACAGCTCGTCCTTGGCGCGCGTGGCGGCAACGTAGAACAGCCTCCGCTCTTCGCCGTCCCCCGCCCCTTCGTTGAGCGAACGGCTGGAGGGGAACATGCCGTCCACGGCCCACAGCACGAAAACGACATTCCATTCGAGGCCCTTCGCCTGGTGAACGGTGCTGAGCTTGATGCCGCTCTCCTGCCCCTGCGCCGGCATGTCGGTCTCGGCGTCAAGATTGGTGAGCAGCGACATTTCGCTGAGGAACGCTTCTCCGGTCTCGAACCGCGTGGTGAAATCGATCAGCGCGTCGATATCTTCCTTCCGCCGGTCGTAGTTCTCGAACGTCTCGACGGCGTACTCGTCGTAGAACTCCTTCACGAACCGGAAGATCACTTCGCCCGGATCGTCCGCGAGGCTGTCCTTCTCGTAGGCCGCGCCGATCGGCTCGACCTTGGCCCACTCCACGCGCGCCGCCGCGGGCAGTTTCTCACGCAGGGCGCGCGCGCCCGTGGCGTCCTTGATATCGCACCGCCCGCCCAGCGCGGCCCAGATCTTCGCGGCGGTCTTCTCGCCGACTTTCGGCATGAGGCCCATGAGCCGGATGAACGCGAGTTCGTCGCCGGGATTCACGATCAGACGGAGCAGGCTGCACACGTCCTTGATGTGCGCCTGCTCGAAGAACCGGACGCCCGACGTGATGACGAACGGGATGCGCTCGCGCGCGAGTTCCAACTGAAGCTCCATCGCGTGAAAGTGCGCGCGGTACAGGACCGCGACATCGTTCATCGTGTACCCCTTGCGCCTCAGCTCCTTGATCTTCTGCACGATGTAGAGCGCCTGCTCCTCGCCGGCGCGGACATGCACCACTTTCGGCTTCTTCGACGCCGGGCGCACGGCGCGAAGGCTCTTCTGGAACTGCTCCGGGTTGCCGGCGATGCACGCGTTCGCGACAGCCAGAATTTCGGGCACGCTGCGGTAGTTCGTCTCCAGCTTGAAGACGACCGTGCCGGGGTAGCGTTGCGGGAACGACAGGATGTTGCGGAAATCCGCGCCGCGCCAGGAGTAGATGCTCTGGAAGTCGTCGCCGACGACCAGCAGGTTCCGCTTCTTCTCCGCGAGCAGGTCAACCCACGAAGCCTGGATCGTGTTCGTGTCCTGGTACTCGTCCACGAGGATGTACTGGAAATGCTCCTGGTATTTCGCCAGCACTTCCTGGTGGTCGCGAAACAGCTTCAGCCCGTTGCAGAGCAGGTCGTCGAAGTCCATGCCGTTGAGCTGACGCTTGCGCGCCTCGTACGCCTTCCAGACCTTGACCACGTCTTCGATGTTGATCGGGTGATCCTCGAAATGCGCGGCGGCCACATCGTGCACGGGTTTCGACGTGTTCGCCGCGAGGCCGAACACGCCGAGCAGGACGTCGGGTTTGGGAAAATGTTTACCCAGCAGGCCCCTCTCATCCGCGATCGCGCGCACGAGGCTGCGCGAATCGTCCTGGTCGAGGATCGTGTAGTCCAGCTTGTAGCCCAGCAGGTCGCCGTGCCGCCGGAGCATGCGGTTGGCCATGTGATGGAACGTGCCGCCCCAGAGCCCGCCGACGCCCTCGCCGACGAGGCCCTGCGCGCGCTCGAGCATCTCGCGCGCGGCGCGGTTGGTGAACGTCAGGAGCAGAACGCGGCGCGGATCCACACCCTTCTCAACAAGATACGCCACGCGATACGTCAGCGTGCGGGTCTTGCCGGTACCCGCCGCCGCAATGACGAGCACGGGCCCGTCCGGCGCCGTAACCGCCGCGAGCTGTTCGGAATTCAACGCTTTTTCAAAATCAATGTTGCTCATAAATGGAAATGGTTAATGAGAAATGGTTGATGGTTAATGAACACCCGTCCCTTCATTAACCATCAGCCATCAACCATTAACCATCCTTCTTCAGCAGGTCCTGAATCGTGATCGAATCCAGCAAGCCCGACAATCCGCTTTCCATCTTCGCCAGCACGCCGGTGACCGGCGCCGGAAGGTTCGTCAACCCCAGCGCTTCCGGCTTCGCGCCGTCCTGGATGACGGTGTCCACGACATCTTTCACGAAAATGGCGTCCGGCGACTTGAGAAGGACAAAGCAGTTTTCCTTGCCGGCCGTTTCGATGAGAATGCCGCTGCGGACCAGCAGGCGGACCATGCCGTTCAGCAGGCGGATCGGGACCCTCTGTTCGTGCGCGAACGTGCCCGCCTCAAACGGGGTTCCGCCGCCGGTCATCGCTTCCGCGGCGCGGATTACGATCGACAGCGCCAGCGCGACTTTCGACTTCGCGTTCGCGTTGTCGGCCGCGCTCTCCACGCGGTACGTCGCCGCGTTCTGGAGCGCGAACGCGAGTTCGGCGCCCAGCAGGATGATGACCCAGCTCATGTACAGCCACCCGAGGAAAATCGGCACGGACGCGAAGGTCCCGTAGATCGCGTTGTACCGGCCAACCCCCATCTGCAGGGAGATGTACGCCTTCTGCCAGATCAGCCAGAGCACCCCGGTGACAAGGCTCGCGAAGAGCGCCGAGGCGACCCGCACGCGCGTGTTCGGCAGGAAAATGTACAGGAAGAGAAACGCCAGCCACGTCATGAAGAACGAGGTCAGCCGCAGGAGATTCTTGACGACGAAGCTGATGCTGTCCGGCAGGATCGGCACCATGCCCTTCAGCGAAGCCTCCACCGCGCTCGCCGCCAGGATCAACAGAGGCACCAGCACGATGACGCTGATGTAGTTGGCGGCCTGCCGGAGGGGCGTGCGCATCTGCGTGATTCCCCAGATCCGGTTGAAGGAAACTTCCGTGGCCGCCAGCATGATGACGGCGGTAAAGATCACGAACCCGAGGCCGGCCCAGCCGAGTGCGGCAAAATTCGTCGTGCTCACGATGTTCAGGACGGAATCGATAAACACCTGGAACTGCTCCGGCATCGACGCTTCCCACTCCATCAGCGTATTGATCTGCTCCTGCCCGAACCCGAATCCCTTCAACAGCGCGAAGCCCACGGCGAGCAACGGAACAAGCGACATCAGGGTGACGAAGGTCAGCGCCGACGCGTGGACGGCAAGATCGTCCTCGGTAAAGCC
>CALMZY010000384.1 GCA_937870865.1 uncultured Lentisphaerota bacterium
GAGGTCGTTGTAGTGTCCCAGACAAACTCGTGCGGGGTGTTGCCGAGGACTCCGCTGATGGTCTTGTCGGTGAGGTGTCCTTTGCCCGTGGCCGCGAGGCTGCCGTACAGCGTGATGCGGATCCGGTGCGGCGGCGTGCCGAGCATCTGGAGAAACCACTTCGCGGCGCGCTGCGGCCCGATGCTGTGTGAACTCGACGGGCCCGCGCCGACCTTGAAGATCTCGAAGATCGAACCGACGAACGGTTGCATGATGAGGGAAGGATACAGCGGGGGGAGGGTAAAATCACGTCCTTAATCGTCCTCGTCGTCATCCTCGTCCTCGTACTCGAGGACGAGGATGAGCAGGCGAGGACGAGGACGAGGACGATTGAGGAAGTCTTGATAGAGCGCGTCCTTCTGCTATCCTCGACGTGCCGGTCGACGTTAATGGCTAAACGCCGGAGGGGATATTCGCTACATTTACAGCGAGTCACACCACCAGGAGCAAGTGAGGTCATGACAACAAAGACGGACTTCCCGAAACTCATCGCCGAAATTCAGAAACTCAAAGCCAGTCTGCATTCAAAGGATTTCCTGCTGACGTGGGACAAGTCCGTCGAGGAGCTGAAGCTCGTCATGCTCGTCGCCGAGGCCCTCAAGTGCCTGCGCACGAACAACATATCCACCCGCTGTTTCGACAGCGGCCTTGCGGTGTCGAATTTCCGCGACAACTCCACGCGCACCCGCTTCTCGTTTGCGTCGGGCTCCAACCTGCTCGGGCTCGCGGTGCAGGATTTGGACGAGGGCAAGTCGCAGATCGCGCATGGCGAGACGGTCCGCGAAACGGCGAACATGATCTCGTTCCTGACGGAAGTCATCGGCATCCGCGACGACATGTTCCTTGGCGCGGGCCACACGTACATGATCGAGGTCGGGGAGGCGCTGGACGACGGGTTCAAGCGAGGCGTGCTTCCGCAGCGGCCGGGCATCGTGAACCTGCAGTGCGACATCGATCATCCGACGCAGGCGATGGCGGACCTGATGTGGCTGAAGGAGCATTTCGGGTCGATCGAGAAGTTGAAGGGGAAGAAGATCGCGATGACGTGGGCGTACTCGCCGAGCTACGGCAAGCCGCTGTCGGTCCCGCAGGGCATTATCGGCCTCATGACGCGCTTCGGCATGAACGTCGCGCTCGCGCACCCGCCCGGCTACGACCTGATTCCCGACGTCGTGGACGTCGCGCGGCAGAATGCGGAGGACAGCGGCGGCATCTTCACCGAAAGCACCTCGATGGACGAGGCGTTCAAGGACGCGGACATCGTGTACCCGAAGTCGTGGGCGTCGTACGAGGTCATGGGCCGGCGGACGAAGCTGCTGAAGGCGAACGACCGCGACGGGCTCAAGGCGCTCGAAAAGGAGTGCCTCGCGCAGAACGCGAACTTCAAGGATTGGGAGTGCACCGAGAAGAAGATGAAGCTCACGAAGGGCGGCGAGGCCCTCTACATGCACTGCCTGCCCGCAGACATCACGGGTGTCTCGTGCGACGCCGGCGAGGTTCAGGACACCGTTTTCGAGAAGTACCGCATCGAGACCTACAAGGAAGCCGGCTGGAAGCCGTACGTCATCGCGGCGATGATACTGACGATGAAGTTCAAGGATGCGGGTGCGACGCTGGAAAAGCTGGCGAAGAAGGCGGAGCAGAGAATCATCGGGTAAATGACCAATGCTCAATGTCCTAATGACCAATGAATGACCAAGCTCCAATGGTGAAGGCCGGACGGTCGTTGGGGCATTCGACATTCCTTGGGCATTGGGGTTTGGTCATTGGTCATTTCCACGGAGGATCCATGGAATGAACAAACCTCCTCTGGTCATCATCGCCATCGGCGGCAACTCGCTGATCTCCGACGCGAAGCACATGACCGTGCTGGACCAGTACAGGGCCGCCGGCGAAACCAGCCATCACATCGCCGCGCTCGTCAAGGAGGGCTACCGCATTGTCATCACGCACGGGAACGGCCCGCAGGTGGGATTCATCCTCATGCGGTCGGAGATCGCGAAGACCCAGCTCCACCAGGTTCCGCTGGAGAGCTGCGTTGCGGACACGCAGGGCGCGATCGGCTACCAGGTCGAGCAGACGCTGATGAACGAGCTTCGGCGGCAGGGCATCAAGAAGCAGATGGTGTCGGTGGTGACGCAGGTTGTGGTCGACAAGAACGATCCGGCGTTCAAGAACCCGACGAAGCCGATCGGGCCCTTCTTCTCGCCCGAAGACGCGGAGAACCATCGCAAGCAGGACGGCTGGGCCGTGAAGGAAGACGCGGGCCGCGGCTGGCGGCGCGTGGTGCCGTCGCCCAAGCCGCTCGAAATCATCGAGCAGGACGTGATCAACACCTTGTTGCAGAACGACATCGTGGTCATTGCCGTCGGCGGCGGCGGGATTCCCGTGGTCCGCAAGCCCAACGGCGACCTGCAGGGATGCGCGGCGGTGATCGACAAAGATCTCGCGTCGTGTCTGCTGGCGAAGAACCTGAAGGCCGATATTTTCGTGATCTCGACGGGCGTGGACAAAGTCGCGCTGAACTTCGGCAAGCCGGACCAGAAGTTCATCGACAGGATGACCGTCGCCGAGGCGGAGAAGTACCTGGCGGAGGGGCAGTTTCCCGCGGGCAGCATGGGCCCGAAAGTCGCCGCGGCGATCGACTACCTGAAGAACGGCGGCAAGCATGTGATCATCACGCAGCCGCATCTACTGGAGGACGCGATACACGGGAAGACGGGGACGCACATTGTGCCCTAGAAGCTCGTAATCTTAATCGTACTCGTAATCAGTCCTCGCCGATTACGATTAGGATTACGATTACGAGTAAGAGGAAATCATGTACTTCATTGGCTTCAGGTGTCTCAAATGCGGCGCGGGCCAGGACCGCGACTTCGCCGGCTACATCTGTCCCGCGTGCGGCGGGAATCTTGAAGTCATCTACAACTACGACCGGCTGAAGCACGATGTCGCCCGCGACCGGATGGTGACCGCGGGCCGCCCCGATATTTTCCGTTACGCGCACTTTCTTCCCATCTCGCGCGTGGATCTTGCGCCCCCGCTGAAGGTCGGAATGACGCCGCTGTACCACGCCGACCGGCTCGGCGCATCCGTCGGGCTGAAGCACGTTTACCTGAAGGACGACGGACTGAACCCGAGCGCGTCGTTCAAGGACCGCGCCGGCGCGGTCGCGCTGGTCCGCGCGCGCGAGCTGAATGCGAAGGTTGTCGCGGGCGCGAGCACGGGGAACGCCGGCAGTTCGATGGCGTGCCTCGCGGCGAGCGTCGGCATGCCGTGCGTGATCTTCGTGCCCGAGAAGGCGCCGCCGGCGAAGATCGCCCAGCTCCTGATTTTCGGCGCGAAGGTGATCGCCGTGCGCGGAACATACGATGACGCGTTCGATCTGTGTCTCAAGGTGTGCGAGCGCCGCGGCTGGTTCAACCGGAACACCGGCTACAATCCGTTCACCCGCGAGGGGAAGAAGACCTGCAGCTTCGAGATCTGCGAGCAGTTGGGCTGGCACGCACCGGACCGCGTGATCGTGGCGACGGGCGACGGCAACATCATCAGCGGAATCTGGAAGGGCATGCGCGATCTGCACGCGGTCGGGATGATCGACCGCATGCCGAAGATCGATTGCGCGCAGTCGGAGGCGAGCGCGGCGATTGCGGGGGCGGTGAGGAAACTTGAAACTGGAAACTTGAAACTGGGCTCCGCCGATTGGTCGAGAATCGTAATAGACCCCGTGAAGGCGACCACCCTTGCCGACTCCATCTCTGTGGATCAGCCGCGCGACGGGCTGGCGGCGGTGCGGGCGGTTGTGGAATCGGGCGGGGAAGCCGTGACGGTTCCCGACGACGAAATTCTTGCGGCGATTCCCGAACTGGCGCGGCGGGCCGGGGTGTTTGCCGAGCCGGCCGCGGCGTGCGCGTGGGCGTGCCTGAAGAAGATGGCGTTGAAGAAGCTGATCCGGCCGGACGAGCGCGTGGTGTGCGTGATCACCGGCAACGGGCTGAAGGATGTCGCCTCGGCGCGACGGGTGGCGGGCGAGCCGATTGTCATTGATCCAACCGTCGAGGCCGCGGAAACCGTGCTGAAGATCTGAAAGGAGATCCAGATGAAGATCCTGATCGTCGACAAGATGTCCGAGAAATGCGTCAAGGCGCTGAAGGACATGGGCGCGGAAGTCGTTGTCAATACCGTCAAGGCGGAGGATCTGCCGAAGGCCTTGGGCGACACGGAAGTGCTCATCGTGCGGTCGACGAAGGTCTCGGCCGCGGCGATCGAGGCGGCGCCCGCGCTCTCCCTGATCGTTCGCGCCGGCGCTGGCGTGAACACCATCGACGTCGCGGCGGCCAGCAAGCGCGGCATCTATGTCGCCAACTGCCCCGGCCAGAACACGGATGCCGTGGCGGAGCTTGCGATCGGCCTCCTGATTGCGGCGGACCGCCGGATCGTGAACGCGACCGACGACCTGCGAACCGGGAAATGGAAGAAGAGCGAGTACGGCAAAGCCCGCGGGCTGAAGGGCCGCACGCTCGGGATCGTGGGACTTGGCTCGATCGGCACGGCCGTGGCGAAGCGCGCGCAGGGCCTCGAGATGAACGTCATCGCGTGGTCGCGGAGCCTGACGCCGCAGAAGGCCGAGGAGTTGGGCCTCGGGTACTGCGCGAAGCTCGACGAGCTGGCGGAGAAGTCGGATGCGGTCAGCGTTCACGTTGCCGCGGCGAAGGAAACGAGCAACCTGATCGGCAAGGACTTCCTGGCGAAGATGAAGAAGGGCGCGATCCTGGTCAACACCTCGCGCGGCGAGGTGGTGGATACGGCGGCGCTCAAGGCGGCGGTCGCGGAGAAGGGCCTGCGCGTGGGGCTCGACGTGTTTGCGGGCGAGCCGGCGGGCGGCGAGGCGGAGTTCCCGGATAAGGAACTTGCCGCGGCGGTCATCGGCACGCCGCACATCGGCGCGTCCACGGACCAGGCGTCAGAGGCGATCGCGGCGGAGACGGTGCGAGTCATCGAGACGTATCAGAAGTCCGGGCATCCGGTGAACACCGTGAACATCCAGGACAAGACGCACGCGATCATCAACCTCGTGGTGCGGCACTACAACCGCGTGGGTGTGCTGGCGGGCGTGCTCGATGAGCTGCGCAACGAGGGGATCAACATCGAGGAGATGGAGAACATCATCTTCGAGGGCGGGGCGGCGGCGTGCTGCACGCTGAAGCTGGACCAGAAACCCTCGGATGCCCTTGTCTCGAAAATCGGCAAGGCGGAGAATGTCCTCAAGGTGCTGCTAAAATAGATCCGGGCTTTCCCGCTTCATCCGGCGCTTTCTCCGTTCGCGTCAAACGCTCGATATATTACGCGTAACACTTCCAGGCCGGCCACGGGCTGTCATCGCGACAGTGGTCTGAAACAACGACGGCGGTCCGGGTCAGGATTCTGGGTCGGCGAGCAGGCCCGCGAGGGTTTCGGAAAGCTGTTTTCGGATATACGGCTTCTGGAGGAACGCGATACCGGGGTCGTTGGCCAGATGGCCGAGGGCTTCATCCGGTCCGTAGCCCGAGACGAACAGAACCTTCATGCGCGGATCGATTCCGCGCACGGCCTCGACGAAATCCTTGCCGGTCATGTTCGGCATGACCATGTCGGTCATGATCAAGGCGATGTGCGCGCTGTGATTGCGGAAAAGTGCGAGCGCCGCATGGCCGTCGGCCGCGCTGAGCACGTTGTAGTTCAGGCTCTTGAGAATACGGACGGTGAAATCACGGACCGAATCGTCATCGTCGACGACCAGCAACGTCTTGGGGGGTGCGGCGTTTTCCATGCGACGGATGATAGAGGGGCTGTTGCGGATTGTAAAGAGTTGTGCCGGTGTTGCACGGGAGCGGATCGATCTTCAGCGGGGCGGGGGGAATCCCGCTGAAACGGATCGCGGCGAACCGTGTTAGCGGTTGCAGAGCGTCGCGCGAATTGGAATCAATTTTCAGATTCGCGGGAGGGACAGCTTTCACCTGTACAGGAGGGGGTGGGCGGCGTATTCAAAGGTCGTGAGGCGGATCGCGAGGTGGCCATGACAGAGAAGAACCTTCCAGGCAAAGGGGCGGGAGAGGAGAACGAGTCCGTGGATTTCCAGATGGACGACTCGATCAACGACGCCACGCTGCTGGTTTGTCTTGCCGATGACGATACTCCCAACGGCGGCGCGGGGAGCGACGTGCCGGTCCAGGATCTGCGCTCGAGGATTTTGCAGGTGGAGGGGGGCAGGAAGTACGAGGTGCGCCGGCTGGTGGCGAAGGGCGGCATGGGGTTGGTGTATGAAGCCAGCGACATCAACTGTGACCGGACTGTTGCGCTCAAGGTTCTGATGGCGGACCAGAAGAACGAGCAGGAGAGCAAGCGCCGGTTCGTGAGCGAGGCGCGGATCACCTCGCGCCTCGAGCATCCGAACATCGTTCCGATCCACGAGCTGGGCAAGGACACCGAAGGCAACGTGTTCTACAGCATGAAGTACGTGCGCGGCGTGACCCTCGGCGATGTGCTGAACGACATTCGGCGCGGCCGCAGCGACGTGATTCAGCAGTATCCCCTCGGCCGGTTGCTGACCATCTTCCAGAAGACGTGCGATGCCGTGGCGTTCGCACACTCGCACGGTGTGGTGCACCGCGATCTCAAGCCGGGCAATATCATGATCGGAAAATACGGCGAGGTGCTCGTGCTGGACTGGGGTCTCGCGCGGCTGATCGAGCCCAGTGCCCGCGACACGGTGAGCGAGGAGCCGGCACCCGTGCCGGGTCCGGCGCCCGTCGGGGCCGCCGAGAAGCTGGCGCTGCACGATCAGGTGGAGAAACGGATTCTCGACACGATTCGCGTGGAAACCTCGAGCGCGGGATTGAAGACCATCAGTGGAACCGTCCTGGGCACGCCGGGCTTCATGGCGCCGGAGCAGGTGCGCAGGGACGGGGTGATCGACTCGAGGACCGACATTTACGCGTTGGGCGCGATCCTGTACAGCATCCTGACGCTGCGCGCGCCCATCCGCGAAAGGCAGGATATTCCACGCCTGCTTCAAATGATTCTCGAGGGCAACATCACGTCGCCGGCGGAATACGGGGAATCCGACGAGGCGTGGACCCTGCAGCATTGCCCGGACGGCAGGGTCCCGGCGGTGTTGTCCGATATCACGATGAAGGCGATGGCGTTGAATCCGGCCGACCGGTACCTCTCGGTGAAGGATTTCCAGCAGGAGATCGAGGATTACCAGAACGGGCTGGTGTGGCACGTGGTCATTGACGAGGATTTTTCGAGCGTGGATGCGCTTCAGCGCTGGGAGCCGATGGGCTGCCGGTGCGAGATCGCGGACGGGGAGCTGAGGATGTACGGCGGCGAGCTGCAGATGATCCTTCTCAAGCGCGACCTGCCCGGCGATGTGCGCATCGATTTCGAGTGTCACCAGGAGGGCACGTACATGAATGACGTGGCCTGCCTGATGAGCGCGATCCGTTCCGTCAACGCGTGGGAAACGTCCATCAGCGGCTACGCGTTCAAGTACGGCGCCTACACGAACACGATGAACGTGCTGACCCGGCTGGACCGGAGAATCTGGTCCTCGCCGGACGCGCCCCTGACGCCGGGCCAGCGTTACAAGATCCGAACCGAGCGCGTGGGCAACCGGCTGCGGATGTGGGTGAACGGGAAGGAAATCTTCACGGTCACGGACCCCGACCCCCTGGCCGGTTCGAACCGGACCGTGGTCGGCCTGCTGGGCTGGATCGCCGACACCCGCTTCAGCCGCGTCACGATCTACAGCCTCGGCACGCCATGGAAGAGCGATATCCTCGACATCGCGGAGAGGCACCTGCACAAGGGCCACTACGTAACGGCCATGGATTTGTTCCAGGAGGTCATCCAGTCGTTTCCCGACGCGCAGCGCCTGGAGCGTGCGGAGAAAGGATTCGATCTCGCGCGCACGCGGGACCACATGGAGCGGAACCTTCCAATCTGGCAGTCGAAACTGGCCAAGTCCTGGCCGCACCTTGCATCCAACTTGAAGATGGAGAACGAGGGGCTGACGCTCGAGATCTCCAACTCGGGAATCACCGATCTTTCCCCCTTGAGGGGTATTCCGCTCACGTCGCTGTCGTGCTGGGGCAACCGGATCCGCAGGCTGGATCCCCTTCACGGCATGCCGTTGAAGATGCTGAACTGCGCGGGGAATCCCATCGCGACGCTGGATCCGTTGCGCGGGCTGCCCCTCAACATCCTGCGCTGCGAAGCGTGCAGCCTGAACACGATCGAGCCACTTCGCGGCCTGCCGCTGACGGTCCTGAACTGTTCCGAAAACAACCTGGGCGCTGACGGCCTGGAGCCGTTGAGAGGGATGCGTCTCAGCTGGCTGGCGTGCATGTGCACGGGGGTGAAGAGCATCGCGCCCCTGGTCGGGATGCCCCTGACGTGGCTGTTTTGCGACGGCAATCAGATCGAGGATATCGAATCCCTGAAGGAGCTCCCGTTGACCGAGCTTTCGTGCCGGGGCAACCGCATCGTCGACCTCGCGCCGCTGCAGGGCGGCAAGCTGAACATCCTGCGCGCGGACGAGAACCTGGTTGCCAGTCTCGAGCCCCTGCGCGGACTGCCCCTCACCACGTTCAGCTGCTGCTGGAACCGCATTTCGAGTCTGGAGCCGCTGAGAGGTCTGTCCATCAGCTGCCTGCTGTGCGGGGGAAACCAGCTCAAGGACATCGGCTCGTTCATCAAGAATCCGAGCAAGGTGTTCTTCTTTGACTGCGACACGATTTCCCTGAAGGAACTTGAATGGATTCGCCAGACGTGGTCGCGCGACGTGCGCTTTTCGCCGTACGTACGGGATATCGAGGTGCTCGTGGCGTTGAGAAAGTCGGACGCGGAGCGCCTGCGGGAACTGGCGTCCCTGTTCCAGGGCCATCATTATCTTTTCGTGCCGAAGTTCGTCACGTGGGCCGAGGCGAAGCAGGCATGCGAGGCGCTGGGCGGGCATCTCGTGACCATCACGAGCATGGAGGAGAACGAGTTCGTCGCCTCGCTGTTCCCGCTGGGCGGAAGCTGGTTCTGGATCGGCCTGACGGTCGGCAAGGACAAGCAGGAGTGGATCACCGGCGAACCCCTGGACTTCCGCGCGTTCGTCAACGTGCTCCAGGAGCAGACCCCGGGCCCGCGCGTGTTCTCCGGGCGCAACTGGTGCATGGACGTGGTTCCCGACTCCCACAACTGCTTCATGATCGAATGGGATTCGTGAGTGGCTGAGCAAGGGACGCGCATGGAAATCAGAGCGGCGTTCAAGTCCGATTCCAGGATCGTGTTCAACGGGTGCGAATTCCGCAGCCCCGACCAGATGCCCGAGGATGTCCGCCGGCAGTACCAGGACGCCATCGCGCTCGCGGCCAAAGGCGGGCCCAACGTCAAAGTGTCGTCGCAGACGGAGATCGTGATCAACGGCCGGAGATATGCCGGCGTCGCCGACATGTCACCGGACGACCGCCCCATTTACGAAGACCTCATGAAGAAGGTGGACGCGAACCGGAACGGCGTGCCCGACGCGCTGGAAGGCGGCGCCCGCCGCCTGTCGCCGTTCTCGATCCTCAGCCGCGTGACACTGATCGCCCTCGTCGTGTGGCTGGTGATCATCCTTCTGCGCAGTGCCGGCAATTGAACAGAAGGTAACGAAGGTCTGAATCGTCCTCGATCTCGTCGTCGTCCTCGTCATCGACTCGAGGACGAGAGCGAGGAGGAGGACGAGAACGATTACCCGTCTTCAGGGTCGGGGCACCCTCCCCGCGAAGGGGAATCGGATTCCAACGCAAAGAGAGTGAACCGCGGATGACGCGGATGGGCGCGGATGTGGAGCGAGGTGAACGAAAGGAAAAATGCCCGCAGAGCACGCCGATGGATACAGCAGGTAGGGCGAGGCCTCCGGCCGAGCCGGAGATTGAACAGAAGATAACGAAGAAAGCAAAGGCGGGGGAAGGTTAGCTGAAGGACGGTATGTTGGCTCAACGAGCCGGCGTTTGCGCGCTCTTCGGAACGCGGAAGGCGCGGAACATCGCGACGAGCCAGCCCATCGTGAAGACCATGAACGCGACGAACGCCGGAATGAAGACGCGCAGGTTCAGCCGGACCGGAGTCGAGAGATTGGCGAGGATCGAGAGCGCGCTGACGACGAACAGGAACGCGAGCAGCGCCGCGCCGAACCCGCACATGAAACGCGTGAGCCGCTTTTTCGTTTCCTCCACGACGTCCGGCCGGAGCCAGTAGTCCTTGTTCGGGAGGTTGACCCATTTCGAGGCGGATGGACGCATCAACTGCGGCGACAGCCATGTCATGAGAAACACCATGACGTTGATCCCGACCATGACGAGCGCGTTGACGTAGCTTGGCCCCCAGCCGTCGGGCGATCCGTCCGGTCCAAAATGGATCGCGACGTTCGCGGGCAGAAAGGCCAGGGCGGCGAGCTCCAGAATCACATTGGCCAGGAACAACAGGACCACGGCGATACGCATATGGAATGCCTCCTTGAAAACCGGTTCACTGAAGACATAGACCGGCGGGAAAGGCAAGAGAGAGGCTCGGGCGCCCTTGTAAAAAACAAACGCCCGGCGCGATATCGCGCCGGGCGTGCCTGCCGAAATCGTTGCGCTTTTACGCCGTCATCTTGCCGCGGCGCTTCTCCAGCTCGGTGCGGATCTCGTGGGCCTTGGCCTCGGTGATGCCGTAGGTCAGGATCGACCAGATGGCGATCGCGGAGGCGACCAGCGGGATGCCGCAGTCGAACGCGCGCATGAGGAAGAGCGTGTGCTCGGGCTGGGGTCCCTTGAGCGTCACGTCGAATCCCGTCGCGTTGAGGAGGTAGCCGAAGATCAGGGCGGCCGCGGCCATGCCGAGCTTGACCATCCACCAGTAGATCGCGCCGTACATTCCCTCGCGGCGCTCGCCGGTCTTGAGCTCGTCGAGATCGCAGACGTCGGCGACCATCGCGCCGACGACCGTGAAGAGCGAGCCGATCCCGAACGAGATCAGCGGGGCGGAGAGGAGAAGCATGTACGGGTGCTCGGGGTTGTAGGCGAACCACTTGGCGACGAAGCCGAGGAGGGACAGGGAGGTCATGATGTAGAACGTCCGCCGCTTGCCGATCTTGGTGGAGACCCACGTGGTCAGCCAGATGATGGCGAAGGTGGCCAGGGAACTGGTGATGCCGAACCAGAGGTTCAGCTGGCGGGCGAGGTCGGTGCTTCCCTCGAACAGGTAGTACGTCATGTTGTAGAACGTGAACGACGCGCCGAGCTGGTAGCCGTTGAAGATGAGGAACGTGGCCAGGCAGAGCTTGAGGAACGGGCCGGATTTCCACGTGTCGACGAAGCGCTTGAAGAACTTGACCGCGCTCTGGAGGGCCCCCTCGGTATCGCGGGGCGGCAGGCGCATGCGCTCCTTCGTGAAGAGGGCGGGCATGATGCCGAGGATGAGGATGCACACGCCGATGATGATGGCCAGCGTGCGCGCGCCCTTCACCGCGCCGAATTCCCCGGGGAAGATCTTGGGGTTGTAGATGAACAGGTAGAAGAACGGGCAGAGCAGCCACGCGATCTGGCCCATGATGTTGCTGAAGCCCATCAGCCGCGTGCGTTCGTGGTAGTCCGCGGTGAGTTCGTATCCGTAGCCCACGAGCGGGATCGAGAAGACCGCGTAGACGGTGAAGAACACGATCGAGGCGGCGAGGAAGACCCAGAAGTAGAACATCTCGCTGTGGCCCGGGTACAGCTGCCACATCAGCGCGAAGATGATGCCGGACAGGATCGCTCCCCAGAAAATCAGCGGGCGGCGGCGGCCCCAGCGCGTGCGGGTGTTGTCGGAGATATGACCGATGACGGGATCGATGAACGCGTCGAACAGGCGGGGGATGGAGCCGAGAAGGCCGACCAGTCGGGGGTCCATGGCGAGGCCGAGGTTCAGGATGATCGGCAGCGCGCCGATGGCCGCGGCCTGCAGGTTGTTCGCGAGCATGCCCAGGCCGTACGCGAACTTCTGCATGAACGGCAGGCGGTCCTCAACCGCGGTCTCGTAATGTTCAGTCTCTCTCATCTGCTTTTCCCTTCCGATATTCTGCAAAGAACCGCTTTTTTCAAAATCCGCCCGCGGGGTCCGTCCACGAATGAAGCGCGAAAATAGTACGGGAAAAAGCGAATTGCAAGCTGGTTCTAAGCCAGTTCTACACTAGGTTGTTCATCAACTGAACCGTGCATGGCATCGCGAGTTCCGTCGATCCGGAGACGGCTGCCGCGAGCCGCCTGCGCTCGCTGGAGCGCCCGGTGTTTGCGGGTGTTTTTGCTTGATTTCAGGGGCGGGGACCGGTACCCTCTTGGGCGGAAACGTGGTTTCGGCAAACCGGTTAGTTCGTCTGAATTTCCGATGTTTCGACCGTCACGGACTGTCCCCATCATGGCGAGAAATACACATAGCGTGTCGTTGATGCGCCGCATTTGCGACGGTGCGGCAGCGCTTGCCGCGGCCGGATGCATGAGCATGGCATCGCACGCGGCGGTCGTCACACTCCAGTGGGACGCGAACCAGGAGACGGATATCGCGGGTTACCGGATCTACTGGGGTTCCGTCTCGCGCGGCACGAACACCCATCCGGGCCAGTTCCTGTACGAGCACAGGAAGGAAATTCCGGCATCGAAAAGCGGAACCTCGATCCGCGATGTGCCGTTGAACCAAACGAACTACATCACGGTCACCGCCTTCAACATCGAGGGCGCGGAAAGCGATTACGGCTTTGAGATCCCATACATGGCCCGCGACGCGGATGGGGACGGGATGGACGACGCCTGGGAAGTCCGGTGCGGGTTGAACACCACTCTGGCGGGCCACGCGATGAAGGACGAGGATGGGGACGGCTTGTCCAATTACGCCGAGTACATCGCGGGGACCGATCCGAAGAACAGAACGTCGCGCCTCGCGTGTTCCGCCCGGATGGCGAGAACGGGATGCGAAGTCTCTTGGTCGGGCGTTGCCGGACGGCAGTACACGCTGGAGCGGAGCCTCGATCTGAAAACCTTGCGGCCGTTCAGGCCCATCGCCCTGTTGACTGCCGAACAGAGCGGGGTCATGAGCTATAGCGACCGGGCCGGGCTTGTGGGCCGGTTCTATATGTACCGGGTTCGCGCGCAATGACATCCCGGGGTCCGGCTGTTTCCGCAACGGATTTTCGGTCGCGATTCGACTTTCGAAAGCCGGCCGCGTAATATGCCGCCCGTGAATCCGGTCATCATCGATCGTTCCCGGCACACCATCAGCCGCCGCAGGATTTCCTCCGAGGCCCTGACGGTGCTTCATCGTCTTCACGACGCCGGCTTCCTGGCGTACCTCGCGGGCGGCGGCGTGCGCGATCTTCTGCTGAACCGCACGCCGAAGGATTTCGACATCGTGACGGACGCGCACCCCAACCAGGTGAAACGCCTGTTCCGCAACTGCCGGCTGGTCGGCCGGCGCTTCCGCCTTGCGCACGTGTTTTTTCACAACACGATCATCGAGGTGGCGACGTTCCGCGCCAACCTCCCGGCGGATGCCCCGGCGGCGCCCGAGCATCTGTTCCAGCAGCGCGACGGCGTGATCGCGCGCGACAACGTCTTCGGCACGCCGCCCGAAGACGCGGTGCGGCGCGATTTCACGGTCAACGCGCTCTTCTACAACATCGCGGACCGCTCCATCATCGACTATGTGGGCGGGCTCGAGGACCTCGACAAGCGGGTGCTCCGGGTGATCGGCGATCCGCGCGTCAGGTTTCGCGAAGACCCGGTACGCATGATCCGCGCCATCCGGTTTGCCTCGGCGCTGGATTTCGCGATCGAACTCGAGGCGTGGCAGGCGATCCAGGAGATGAGGGACACGATCACGCTCGCGTCGCACGAACGGATGTACGAAGAGATGCTGAAGCTGGCGTTCTGCGGGCGCGCGGAGACTGTCGGGGAAAAACTGATACAGGCCGGGTTGTTCGACGTGATCTTCCCGGCGGTCGGTGCATGGATGAAGACCCTGGAAGGCGCCGGGGGACAGGCGTGGCTGTTCAAGGCGCTGCACCAGGTCGACATCTGGAAGAAGGCCGGCATGCTGCCGGACGACGAGCTCCTGTGGGCGTTGCTGTTCGGGGCCTACCACGAGTGGGTCGCGGAGCGGCTGGTGAAGGACGGCTGGCATCCGTCGCGTGCCCTCGGTGAGGCCGCGCACCAACACCTCATGAATCCCGCGAACTGCGTGCGCGTTCCTAAGCGGATTGCCATCGGCGCGTCACAGCTCATGTCCGCCCAGGCCTCGTTCGAGCGGGTGCAGGGAAAACGGGCGGAACGTTTCCTGCGGCACCGCAGCTTCAACGATGCACTGGTTTACTTCAAGTTCGCCTCCGGCGTCACGGGCAGGAACAAGGAACTGCTGCACACATGGCTGGCGATCCGCCGCCGGGACGGCTGACGGAATCTCTCGCAAACTTCGCGTCGGGGATTGTATTACGCGAAGTTTCTCTTAAGATACGCAACTTCATTGCGGGTCCGGGTGGGCCCGCGCAACACACAGGAGTAACAGAAGATGGCTAAGTCGTTGACGAAGAGTCAGATTGTTTCCGGAGTCGCGGAGAAGGCGGAGATCTCGAAGAAGCAGGCCGCCGCCGCGATCGAGGCGTTGGTGGCCATGGCCTACAAGGGCGCCAAGGATGCCTTCACGGTCCCCGGTCTCGGCAAGCTCGTGCTCGTGAACCGCAAGGCCCGCATGGGCCGCAACCCGGCCACGGGCGAAGTGATCAAGATTGCCGCCAAGAAGGTGGTGAAGTTCCGCGTCGCGAAGGCGGCGAAGGACGCCATCCTCGGCAAGAAGTAATTCTTGTTCCGTGGATCGATAAAACGCGCCGCAGCCGCAAGCTGCGGCGCGTTTCTTTTTGGGAGGGCAGGTCTTGCGCTACCGCTCGGTGATCTTCGCGCCCAGAAACTTCTGGCCGGCCGCCACCGCGCGGATCGCGGGGACAAGTTCCTCGAACGCGTGATCCTTGCGGACGTAGCCGAGAACTCCAGCCGCCAGTGCAACCTGTACAAGCGCAGCACCCGAATGATTCGACAGGATCAGTATGCGCGAACCGGGAAACGACTCCATGATCTGTCGCGCGGCGTCCACGCCGCTGATCCCCGGCAGTAGAATGTCCATCACGATCACGTCCGGTTTGTGTTCGCTGGTTCTGGTGATCGACTCTTCGCCGTTGACGGCCTCGGCCACCACCTCCATGTCACTCTCGCTTTTGATCAGCGAAGCCATTTGCCGGCGCGTGAGGTCGTGGTCCTCCACCAGAACGATATGTATCATCGTCTCGCTCTTCTGTTGCTGCATATCTGAAACTCCCGGCGTCTACTTGTCGACGGACGTGATCCCTTCCCGAATCGCGTATTTCGTGAGCGCCGCCACGCTGCGCAAATCCAGTTTTTCCATGATGTTTCGACGGTGCGTTTCCACCGTCTTCACGCTGACCCCGAGATCGTCGGCGATCTCTTTCGTGCTCCTGCCTTCCGCGATCCTCTGCAGCACCTCGCGCTCCCGTTCGGTCAACACCACGAAGGCCACGTTCTTGCCGAGCGGGCGCGACATCTCGACATAGGCATCCATGACGCCGCCTGCGACCTCGGGCGACAGATACTTCCCGCCCTTCATCACGATGCGGATCGCGCGCATCAGCTCGTCGCTCGCCGTGTGCTTGAGGATGTAGGCGCTCGCGCCAGCCGTCAGCATCTCGCGGACAAAGTGCTGATCGGCGTGGCCGGAAAGCCCGACCACTTTCACGTGCGGGTGTGCGCCGAGGATCTTCCGCGTGGCATCGATCCCGTTGAGGTCCGGCATGGAGACGTCCATCACGATGATGTGCGGGTTGGACTTGCCCGCAAGGCTGACGGTGGTGTGGCCGTCCTCCGCCTCGGCAACCACTTCCATGTCAGATTCTTTTTCGATGAGGGCCTTGAGGCCCTCCCTCATCAGCTTGTGATCATCCGCAATGAGCAATCTGACAGTCATGGGTTCCCCCTCGGCTAAAGTCTTCCGCCACTCCTCCTTTTCAAGATTACTGCGCGGCATTAAACCACGCAACACCCGGCACCATAAGGGCTGTTTAAAGCATAGGCCCGCCCACCGGTGCCGCGCATCAGGGATTCCCGTACGTCCGGGCTCCGAATTCCTTAGACCCATGAACAGCGGGAACGACGGGGATGCGCTGGAAGCAACCTCCTCAACAACTCCTTCGCTCCCATCCCTCTCGGGTTTCGCGAAGGGCTTTGTCGTGGTTCTCCCGATGGTGGGAACGGCGAAGCGGGCCTATGGTACGCGCGTTGCAGAGGCCTGTCGCACAACCATGAGAGTGCTGATTATAGATGATTACAAGGGGTTCCGGGATGAAGTCCGGCAGATGCTCACACGCAACGGGCACGAGGTCAACGACGTGGAATCTGCGAGCGAAGCGATCGCCCCGGTCGAAACCGGAAACTACGATATCGTCCTGCTGGACTACCAGATGCCGGAGAACGACGGGTTGTGGTTCCTGAAGCATGCGCGGATTCCCCACCGCACGAAGGTTCTTCTTGTCACGAGTCACACGGAACCCCGGCTGATCAACGAGATCCTGCACGCGGGCGCCGCCGGCTACCTCATCAAGCCGTTCGACGAGGACGACCTCCTCCGCAACATGGCCTTCTATACCAACGCTCACACGCATCCCCTGACAGACACGGAGATTGCCGTCGAAGAGAGCCTAGGGAATCGCGCCGCCACAAGTAAGGAATCCTCTGATAGCGGCACCCGGGTCAAGCGCTTAAGGTGAAAGCGAATGAATAAAGGAGACGTCTCGCAATGTGGAGGCATTCGGACTTACGGGACAACTCGTGTCCGGCAAGACCGCGCAAAGAGGAGACCACTGAACATGAACACAACGAAATCCTCGACATCAATCA
>CALMZY010000385.1 GCA_937870865.1 uncultured Lentisphaerota bacterium
GCTGGCCGCGGCATCGATCGGGGTGATTCTCCTGACGCTCCTGGCGACGCTCCTGCCGCTGTACCTCGGCGGGAAAAGCCTGAAAAACCGGGAGTACTAGAGGGGAATACCAAAGAACTTCCATCGTCCTCGCTCTCGTCGTCCTCCTCGACGTGAGCGAACGGCCGAGTACGAGGACGAGATCGACGACGAGGACGATTGCCCATCTAAAAAGGCTTGAGGTCAGGCCTTCCCGCACAGATACTTTGCCACTTCCAAACCACGGTCATGAAAATCCTTTTTTTAGCACCACAGCCGTTTTTCCGCGTGCGCGGCACGCCGATCAACGTCCGCAACGTGGTCACGGCGCTGGGCGAGGCCGGACACGAGGTGGATCTGTTGTGCTTCCCGTGGGGGGAGGATGTCAGCATTCCGGGCGTCCGGGTCCTTCGATTGCCCCGGGTGCCCGGCGTGAAAGAGGTGGGCATGGGCCCGACTCCCGGCAAGGTGCCGATGGACCTCCTGATGTTCCTGAAGGCGTGGCGGCTTTGCCGGAAGAACCGCTACGACGTCGTTCATGCGGTCGAGGAATCGGCCTTCTTCGCCGTCTGGTTCAAGAAGCGTTTCGGCTGCAAGCTGATCTACGACATGGATTCCAGCATCTCGGACCAGCTTCGCTACAGCGGCAGCCTCCTGTTCCGTCCGCTGATTCCCCTCGCGGAACGCATGGAGCGGGCGGCGATGCGGAATTCCGAGTTCGTGCTGACAGTCTGCCGGTCGCTCTCCCAGGAAGTCGCGGAGGTGTCGCCGGACGCGCGCATTGTCCAGATCGAGGACGCGCCGCTCGAGTCGTCGTTTCACGAAGACGTCGAGGGTGCGCAGCGCCTTCGGCAGACGATGAATCTCGGCGACGCGCCCGTCGCGGTGTACACGGGCAACTTCGAGAGCTACCAGGGCGTGGAGCTCCTGCTCAAGGCGATGAGCATCGTGCGCCGGTCGCGGACCGACGTTCACGGCGTCTTCGTCGGCGGGGAGCCGGCGCAGATCGCGCGGATGAAGGAGATCGCCCGAAGCCTCGACCTGCTGAACGGTTGCGTCTTCACCGGCAAGCGGCCGATGAACGAGATGCCCGCGTTCATGTCCATGGCATCGGTCCTCGTTTCGCCGCGCATCCGGGGCACCAACACGGCGCTCAAGATCTACACCTACATGCAGAGCGGCAAACCGATTGTCGCCACCCGGCTGGCCACGCACACGCAGGTCCTGGACGACCAGTGCGCCATCCTGGTCCAGCCGCAGCCGGACGACGTCGCGGCCGGCATCCTGCGGGCCATCAAGGAGCCCCTGCTGGCGGACGCGCTGGGGCGGGAGGCCCGGGCGAGGGTGGCCGCGCGCTACAGCCTCCCGATTTTCAAGGACAAGGTCCGCGGGGCGTACCAAGAGTTGGCTCTACGTTCTTGAAGTCGTTCGGCTCTGAGGTCGCCGGCAATGGATCGTTCATCGCCGTGTTATGGATGGTCTTTTCTCTCAGAATTCTTTGGAGAATCATTCTGTAGTGAAAACCCTACAACCTAACGCCTGAATCTCCCATGGACATGCCCGCTTGTGTTTTCTGTGAGCACTTTTCCGCAAAAAGCAGCTCTGCGGGAAAAAGCTTGTGGATCATTCCATGTAAATGCAACTTCACGTTTCATGTAAGTAGCGTCTTTGTTCACGCGTTGCGTCAAGGAGGGCTAGCGTGAGTTTGGGGACCATGTTCAT
>CALMZY010000386.1 GCA_937870865.1 uncultured Lentisphaerota bacterium
CCATCACGCCCATGAAAAGGTTTCCGTGCACTGCCTTGAGGCGGGAAACGCGGTGTCCCTGCTGGTGGACGGCAAGCCCATCGGGGTCATGGGGCTCCTGAAGAGCGAGATTCGCAGGGAGTGGCGGATGGTCGGACCCGTCGCCGTCCTGGAAGTCCAGTTGGCGCCGATCCTGGCTCATGTTTTTGCGGGAAGGTTGTTTGCGCCGATGGCGGCGTATCCCTCCATTTCGCGGGATGCCGCTTTCGTGGTGGACCAGGGGGTCCGGCACGCCGACGTCCTGAAAATTGTCGGAAAAGTCGCGCCAAAAGATTTGGAAAAGGTCGAGCTATTTGATATATTCGCCGGTGAGGGGATAAGCGCAGGAAAGAAAAGTATGGCTTACTCCTTCACGTATCGATCTTTGGAGCGTACATTGACTGACGAGGATGCCAATCGGTATCACGAGGCGGTCAAGAACGCCTTGAAGAAAGAGTTGGGAGTGGAAGTTCGGGAAGGCTGAAAAAAGAATAAGGCAGCGGTTGAACCCCATGATTCTGTCATGGTTTGAAAATCTGATCCTATTGATCGCCGGTGTCCTGGGATGTCCGGCGCTTGAAACCTTGGGCGCGTTTTCCTTCAAGCCGGTCCGTGTGGCGGCTGAAGAAACGTTGATTGTTCGTACATCGCGGGGCGTCAGGGGGGCGATGACGATTCCGGCAAGACGACCGTCAAGGGTGTCGGCCGGACAATAGGCAGATCGTGTTCTTTGCCATTCGGGGTTCCGATTTTTCCCGACCCCTTCGAGGGTCGGGACGAAGAAAAATACCCTGCCTTGTTCGTGACTGGGCCAATATCTCTGACCCAACATTAAGTTGAACAGGGAGCTCGGCGTTCGGATGAATACTTCGTATCTCCTCTTTAACCGGGGGAGAAGCAAGGTTCGTCCGGCAGAGCACCCACCTTGGTAATCAAGGTACAGAGATAGTGCCCTAACGACTCGTGGTGGGGTATTTTTTTTGCGCTCGCGGAGCCCTGTATGGACCTGTTCGAGCAAGACGAGATCAGTGCCGGCGACGTCGCGAAGCAGCCGCTCGCGGCGCGGATGCGCCCCCGGACCCTGGAAGAAATCGTGGGTCAGGATCAGATTCTCGGCCCCGGCAAGCTTCTCCGGCGCGCGATCGAGGCGGACCGCCTCGGCAGCGTCATCCTGTACGGACCCCCCGGCTGCGGAAAGACCACGCTCGCGGAAGTCATTGCGCGGGCGACCCGCCGCCGCTTCGAGCGAACGAGCGGCGTGTTGGCCAACGTCGCGATCCTGCGGACGCATCTCGAGTCCGCCAAGAACCGCCGCAAGACCAGCGGCGCGGAGACAATCCTGTTCATCGACGAAATCCACCGGTTCAACAAGGCGCAGCAGGACGTCCTTCTGCCGTACGTCGAGGATGGTTCCATCACGCTGATCGGCGCGACAACGCACAACCCGTTCTTCTTCATCAACAGTCCGCTGACCTCGCGCTCGCAGATTTTCCAGTTGGAGCCCCTGAAGGAGGCTTCGGTCCTCGTCCTTCTCCGGCGCGCGCTCGAGCGCGACGAGAGCCTGAAGGCGATGGCGATTCAGGCGGATGACGACGCGCTGGAGCACCTGGCGAAGGTGTGCGAAGGCGACGGCCGCCGCGCGCTCGGCGCGCTGGAGATCGCCGCGCTCACGACCGCGCGCGCCGACGACGGCATCGTCCATATCACGCGCGCCGCCGCCGAGGAGTCCATCCAGAAGAAGGCCGTGGTGTACGATCACGACGAGGACGGGCATTACGACACCATCTCGGCGTTCATCAAGAGCGTGCGCGGTTCGGATCCGAATGCCGCGCTGTACTGGCTGGCCAAGATGCTCTACGCCGGCGAGGATCCGCGGTTCGTCGCGCGCCGGCTGGTGATCCTGGCCTCCGAGGACATCGGCAACGCGGATCCGCGCGGCCTCACGCTCGCGACCTCCGCGATGGAAGCGGTGGAGTTCGTCGGAATGCCGGAGGCGCGCATCATTCTCGCCCAGGCGACGACCTACCTGGCGACCGCGCCGAAGAGCAACGCGTCGTACACGGGGATCGAGGCCGCGACCGACGACATTAAGAACGGCCGGACGCTTCCCGTACCGCGTCCGCTCCGCAGCACGGGCTCCAAGCGCGCCGCGAAGGAATTCGGCCACAAGGGCTACCAGTACGCTCACGACTTCGAGGGTCATTTCGTGGACCAGGAGTACGTGCCGACGTCGAAGAAGTACTACCAGCCGACCGCTCAGGGCTACGAGGACACGATCCGGAAGAGAATCGAGCACTGGGACGGGCTGCGGAAGAAGTCGAAAGCCGCTCAGGAAGAAACGGAGGGGAAATGACCCTGCCGGCCGGCAACAAAGGAGCGATCCGCGAACGAATCCGGTCCTTGCGACGCGGGTTCGACATGGCGTGGGTCGAACAGGCCAGCCCGTTGATCCTGGAAAAAGTCGTGGCGCTTCCCCAGTTCAGCGCGGCGCGCGTGGTGAGCTGCTACATGGCGCTTCCCCACGAGGTGCAGACGGAGGAGTTGATCGAGATGTGCTGGCAGCTCGGCAAGCGCGTTTGCGTTCCCGCCCTGCTGAAGGGAAGCCATGAGTACGAGCTGTCCTGGCTGGAGCCGGGCGATGCCACCGTGCAGGGGCCGGTGAAGATTCCGCAACCGCGGGATATCCGCCGCGTCCAGCCCAAGGATGTGAACCTGATGATCGTGCCCGCCATGGCGTTCGACCGCCGAGGGAACCGCCTCGGGCATGGCTGCGGGCACTACGACCGGCTCATGGCCAAGTGTCCCGGCTACAAGGTCGGGCTGGTTTTCGAGGTGCAGATGGTGGACGAGGTGCCGGTGGAGGCGCTTGACGTCGCCGTCGACATCGTTGTGACCGAGCAGAACATATACCCTCCCGCGAGCGTTCGCGGGGGGTGAAATTGAAACAGTACAAGACGCGCGGACGGGGTTTCAGAGCGCCCGGTCCGGCGGGAGGTGAACATGGAAGTTGTATGGTGGCTCCCCACGGCATTCACGATGCTCGGCATTGCGGCCGGGTACTACGTTCACGCGATTCTGACGAAGTTGAAGACGGCCTCGGCGGCCAAGGAGGCGCAGATCACGCTGGCCGGCGCCAGGCGCGACGCCGAGGTCATGCGGAAGGATGCGGAACTCAAGGCCCGGGACGAGGTGCTTCGGGCCCGGGAGGCGTTCGAACAGGAAATCAAGTCGCGGCGGCAGGAGATCGTTGTCCTTGAGGAACGCGTCGCCCAGCGCGAGACGAATCTCGATCGCAAGGTCGGCATGCTCGAGAAAAAGGAAATGGTGCTCGACGAGAAGATCGCCGCTCTTGAGAAGCGGCAAGGCGAGCTGAAGGCGCGGGACCAGGAACTGCAGGGCCTCTTCGATCAAGCCCGCGAGAAACTCCAGCAGGTCGCCGTGATGTCCCAGGAGGAGGCCCGCAAGATCCTGATGCACCAGGTGGAAGAGGAGTTGAAGCACGAGACGGGGGCGCTGATCCGAAGAATGCAGGACGAGGCCCGGGAGAATTCGGAGAAGGACGCGCGGAGGATCGTGACCATCGCCGTCGAGCGCTATGCCGCCGATACAGTCAGCGAGGTGACGACCAGCACCGTCAACCTGCCGAACGACGAAATGAAAGGCCGGATCATCGGCCGCGAAGGCCGGAACATCCGGGCGCTGGAAGCGG
Source organism: uncultured Lentisphaerota bacterium (assembly GCA_937870865.1). GTDB lineage: Bacteria > Verrucomicrobiota > Kiritimatiellia > CAIQIC01 > JAGNIJ01 > CALMZY01. The sequence goes on from CALMZY010000386.1 coordinate 3,728, forward strand.
CAACGGGCGTCAATATCCTGATCGACGACACGCCGGAGGTGGTTGTGATTTCGGGTTTCGACCCGATGCGTCGGGAGGTGGCCCGCCTGGCCCTCGAGCGGCTGATGGCCGATGGCCGCATCCATCCGTCGAGGATCGAGGAAGTGGTGACCAAGGTGCAGGAGGAACTGCAGGAGACGATCATGTCCGCCGGCGAGGCGGCCATCTACGAGCTGGGCCTGCAGGGCGTGGACCCGGAGCTGGTCCGGACGCTCGGCCGGCTGAAGTTCCGCCACAGCTTCGCGCAAAACGTGCTTCAGCACTCGATCGACATGGCGTACCTGATGGCCATGATGGCCTCCGAACTGGGGCTCGATCCGACGATCGCCAAGCGCGTCGGCCTGTTCCATGACATCGGCAAGGCGCTCGACCACTCCATCGAGGGGAGTCATGCGGTCATCGGCGCGGACCTCCTGCGCAAACACGGCGAGGTCGCGGTCGTGTACAACGCGGTGGCGGCCCATCACGGCGAGGTGGAGGCGGAGAGCCTGTACTCGATCCTGGCGTCCGCGGCCGACGCGATCTCCGCGTCGCGTCCCGGAGCGCGTTCGGAAACAACGGAAATCTACCTCAAGCGGCTCGAGAAACTGGAGACCATCGCCAACGGGTTCCGCGGCGTCGAGAAGAGCTACGCCATGCAGGCGGGCCGCGAGATCCGCGTCATCGTCGAGCCCGGCAAGATCGACGACAACGAGGCCATGCAGATGGCGCGCAACATCAGCAAGCAGATCGAGCAGGAGATGGAGTACCCCGGACAGATCAAGGTGACGGTGGTGCGGGAAACGCGGTGCGTGGAGTATGCACGATAGTCGAAAGCCCAATGTCCAAAGTCGAAAGTCGGCGTTCGCCACCTTGGACATTGGACCTTAGACTTTGGACTCCTTTCGTGTCCTGGGCTATGATGCGCCTATGAAAATACTCATCGTCGGTGACATCGTCGGTTCCCCCGGGCGCATGGCCTTCGCGAGGATCGTCGGCCGGATGCGGACGGCGGGAGAAGTCGATTTCGTGATCGCCAATGCGGAGAACGCGGCGGGCGGCCGCGGGATCACGCCGGCGCTGGCCGAGGATTTGTTCCGGGCCGGCGCGGATGTGCTGACCACGGGGGATCATGTCTGGGATCAGAAGGAACTGGCCAAGAACATCGACAAGGAGCCGCGCATCCTGCGTCCGGCCAACTACGCGCCGGCCTGTCCCGGCAAGGGCCAAATCACGGTGGATACGCCGGCGGGGCGGGTGACGGTGATCGACCTGGTGGGCCGGGTGTTCTTGGGGCCGGCCGATTGCCCGTTCCGCGCCGCGGATCAAATCCTGAACACCGGCGGGCCCGGCAAGATCGTCATCGTCGATCTCCATGCCGAGGCGACGTCGGAAAAGATCGCGATGGGCCGGTACCTCGACGGCCGCGTGTCCGCTGTGGTCGGAAGCCATACGCACGTCCAGACCTCGGACGAAACGATCCTGCCGAAAGGGACGGCGTACATCACCGACCTCGGCATGACGGGTCCCAAGGACTCCGTGCTGGGCCGCGAGGTCGAGTCGATCCTGCACAAGTTCCTGACCGGCATGCCGGCGCCGTTCGAGGTGGCGACGAAGGACGTCAACCTGGAGGGCGTGCTGATTACGGTGGACGAAAAGACGGGCCGGGCCACGAAGATCAAGCGGGTCCGCGAGAAGATTCCAGACGCGAGCGCGTGATGCCGGGCTCTGAACAGGATGGCCGGAAAATATACCGCGTGGGCGAGATCACGAGGCTGATCCGCGTTGCCCTCGAGAACGAATTCGGCAGCGTGTGGATCGAAGGGGAGATTTCCAACCTGCGGCGACCGTCGTCGGGCCACCTCTACTTCACGCTGAAGGACGAGAGCGCGCAGATCGCGGCGGTTTTCTTCAAGGGCGCCCAGCGGGGGCTGGCCTTCGCGCTCAAGGACGGCGTGAAGGTCAGGATGTTCGGCGAGATTTCCGTGTACGAAGCCTCGGGCCAGTACCAGGTCATCGTGCGCAAGGTGGAGGAGGCCGGCAAGGGGAGCCTGCAGGAGGCGTTCGAAGCGCTCAAGAAGAAGCTCGCGGCGGAAGGACTGTTCGATGCGTCAAGAAAGAAGCCCCTGCCGGTCCTGCCGCGCCATGTCGGAATCGTGACGTCGCCCACCGGCGCCGCGATTCACGACATCCTCAGCGTCCTGTCCCGCCGGTTTCCGAACCTTCACATTGTGATCGCGCCGGTCAAGGTGCAGGGCGGGGAAGCGGCGGGGGAGATCGCGGCGGCGATCGACCTGTTCAACGAGCGGGGCGGAATCGACGTGATGATCATCGGCCGCGGCGGCGGCAGCCTGGAGGATCTCTGGTGTTTCAACGAGGAAGTCGTCGCTCGGGCGATTGCCCGATCGCGGATCCCGGTCATCTCGGCGGTCGGTCACGAGATCGATTTCACGATCAGCGATTTCGTCGCCGACCTGCGTGCGCCGACTCCTTCGGCCGCGGCGGAGCTGATGGTCGGCCGGAAGGCTGCGTTCGAGGAACAGCTGCAGCAGGTGGGCGCGCGCCTCGTCCGGTGCTTGCGCGAGCGCGCGCTTGAACTCAGGAACCGCGTGACCGCGGCGGGCCGTAGTTACGTGTTCCGCGAACCGCGCAACCTCGTGCGGCAGTTCGTCCAGCACATCGATGCGTTGCGCGCATCGCTTCTGACCGGGCTGGAGGGCGCTGCGCGCGAACGGCGCGTGCGCCTCGACAGTCTCGGCCTCCGCCTGGCGCACGGGGTTGAACTCAAGACGGGCGCCCTGCGGCAGGACGTGCGCCGGATCGCCTCGCAGCTCAGGGCGCTGAGTCCGCTGGCCGTGCTGGATCGAGGGTTCAGCATCACAAGACTGAAGGGCGGCGCGATTATCCGGGACGCGGCGGACGTGGGTGCGGGTGCGGTCCTGCAGACGCAGGTCGCGCGCGGGGTCCTGGAATCCAAGGTTATTTCAAAGGAATCGGGAGGCAAACATGGCAGAGAAGAAAAACGATAAGGCCCAGAATTTCGAGAAGGCGCTGGAACGGCTGGAAACCCTTGTGGGCGAGATGGAGAGCGGAACGCTGAGCCTTGAGAAGATGATGGCCTGCTTTGAAGAGGGGACGGAGCTGGTCAAGTTCTGCAACCAGAAGCTCAACGAGGTGGAAAAGAAGATCGAGATTCTCGCGAAAAAGGGCGAGGAGATCACGACCGAGCCGTTTGAGCCGGGAGGAGACCCGTCCTGATGTTGAACATTTGCGCTGCGGTGTTGTCTGAACAGGCTGTAACGCATGAAACGTCTTTGCGTCAGTCTGATCGCCGGTCTGTTCCTGCTTCCGGTGGTCTTTGAGGCCGCCGGCGCCCCTCCGAATTACGCCCGCGAGCTGGGCAACTCCTTTGCGGATGCCGTCGAGCGGGTCATGCCCTCCGTGGTCGTTATTCGTACGGAGTCGACCGTCTACCATGCGGCGCGGGACATCTACTTCGGCGGGGTGTACGGCATTCCGGAACGCCTCGCGGGTCAGGGGTCGGGCGTCATCATTTCGAAGGACGGATTCGTTCTCACCAGCAACCATGTCATCCGCAACGCCGAGGAGATCGAGGTCGCTCTCCAGGACGGGACGAAATATCCGGCGCGGCGGGTCGGTGTTGATCCGATGACCGACCTGGCCGTGCTGAAAATACAGGCGCCGGAAGGAACTGTGCTCACGCCGGTGGAGCCTGGGGATTCGGACAAGGTCCGCGTGGGCGAATTCGCGATCGCGATCGGGTCCCCCTTCAGCCTGAACAGCAGCGTGACCGTCGGAATCGTGAGCCAGAAAGGCCGGAGCGTCGGCCTTCTGCCGTACGAGGATTTCATCCAGACGGACGCCTCGATCAACCCGGGCAACAGCGGGGGTCCGCTGGTGGATGCCGACGGGCGCATGATCGGCATCAATGCGGTCATTCAGACGGGGGGACCCCTGTCGCAGGGCAACATCGGGATCGGCTTCGCCGTGCCCGTGAACATGGCGATGAGAGTGGCGGAGTCGTTGATCCGGTCCGGCCAGGTCGATCGGCCGTGGCTCGGGATGCAGTTGATGTCGTCGGACAAGGTGAACCCGGGGGATCCCGGCGTGCTGGTGGGCGGGGTGTATGGTGGGACTCCGGCGGCACGGTGCGGGATTCTGGAGGGCGATATCGTTGTCAAAGTGGATGGCAGCCCGGTGTACGAGGCGCGGGACATCCAGCGAATCGTCTTCCGGCATCGCGTCGGAGAAACGGTGAAACTGGAAGTCCGGCGGAACGGATCGCCGATCCACTTCGAGATCGTCGCCGATCGAATGCCCGTTTTCGACAAGGGCAGGCCCTGAAGCTTCTCTGCGGTTTATTGACTTTGTCTTTCCTCCCTTTTGAGCAACACTGAAGCCATGGAACGCGTGCGGCTCGATCAGCGTGTGGTGGAAATGGGGCTTGTTGAAAGCCGTGAGAAGGCACAGAGGCTGATCCTGGCGGGCTGTGTGAAAGTCGATGGGCGCGTCGAGACGAAATCCAGCCATCAGATCTCCAAGGAGGCTCTCGTCGCGCTGGTCGAACAGGAGAGGTTTGTCAGTCGCGGGGGCGAGAAACTCGAAGAAGCCTTTCTCCGGTTCGAACTGGATGTGCAGGGCCGGGTCTGCATGGACGTGGGCGCCTCGACCGGCGGATTCACCGACTGCCTGCTTCAGCACGGTGCGGCGCGCGTGTATGCGATCGACGTGGGCCGCGGGCAGATTCATTCGACGCTTCGCTCCGATCCGCGCGTGGTCGTCATGGACGGCGTGAACGCGCGATATCTCGTGCCGGGCGACCTTCCCGCCGTTCCGGAGTTCGCGACGATCGACGCGTCGTTCATCTCCTTGACTAAGATTCTGCCCGCTGTTACACAGGTCCTCGCGAACGGCGGGCGCATCGTTTCGCTGATCAAGCCGCAATTCGAGGCGGGCCGCGAGCAGGTGGGCAAGGGCGGTGTGGTGCGAAGCGAGGCGGTCCGGGACGAGGTGGTTGAGCGTGTGCGCCGGTTCGGCACGGACGAATTGGGTTTGAAGTGGCTGGGGGTGTGTCCGTCGCCGATCAAAGGGCCGGCGGGCAATGTGGAGTTCCTGGCATGTTGGGAAAAGGTCAGGTCATAAGAAAAGTCGGCGTGCTGGTCAATTGCCGGAAGCCCGACGCGCGTGCCGCCCTGGGTCAGCTGGGGAGGAAGGCCTCGGCGCTGGGCATGAAGCTGTACACCTGCGACGCTGTCGGTGGTCTGCTTCCGGGCGCTCAACGCGTCTCGCAGGCGGATCTGGCGCGTCGCGTGGACGCGCTGATGGCGTTGGGCGGGGACGGCACGGTATTGCGCGCCGTCCGCCTTCTTGGCGGGAGCAACAAGCCGGTCCTCGGCGTCAACCTGGGCAGCCTGGGATTTCTGACGAGCGTCACAGAGGGGGACCTTGACCGGGTTCTCGAAGTGCTTCGCAAAGGCAGTTTCACCACTTCAATGCGATCCGTCGCCGAGTGCCGCCTGTTCCGGCGCGGAAAACAGATTGCGGGTTATCGCGGACTCAATGATGTGGTGGTCGGCTGGGGAGTTTCCTCGCGCGTGAACACGCTGTCGGTTTCCGTGGACGGCGAGCCGGTGACCGCGTACGTGTGCGACGGCCTGATCGTCTCGACGCCGACGGGCAGTACGGGTCATTCGCTGTCGGCCGGGGGGCCGATTCTGCATCCCGAGAGTCCCTGTTTTGTCATCAACGCGATCTGTCCCCACACGTTGAGCAACCGGCCGCTGGTGGTATCCGACAGGAGCCGGATCACGGTGCAGGTGGTCAAAGCGCTCAAGAAGCTTCTGCTTTCGGTCGACGGGCAGGAGGGCTGCGTCGTTCAACAGGGGGATCGCCTGGAGATCAGGCGTTTCACGAAGCCCGCCTGTTTCATTCACCTGCCGGGCTATAGCTACTTCTCGCTTCTGCGCAAGAAGCTCAACTGGCGCGGATCAAGCATTTAGCGTTGGACGGGCTTGCTGTAATCCAAGGGATCGACATCCGGCTTTGACGTTTCCGCCGGCTTCTCCGCGAGGCGGATTTCCACCGATGCTTCGCCCGCCGATTTCTGGAGCGCCACTTTCTGCCGCACCTCGGAACCGGTTTCCGGCTTCACGGTGACGTTCAAATCGCCGAAGAACGCGCGGCATGAAAAAAGTCCCTCGGCCGAGGTCTGCCCCTCCGCGCGGGTCCACCAGTTGCTGAAGACAAGCTGTTCGTACATTTCGCCGGACGGCTTCCTGGAAAAGTCCGCGCGCAGGATCGCCGCCTCGGGCTTCCAGTGCCGCTTCTCCCAGAAGCCCCACATCAGGATGCCGTCGACGGCCTCGTGGGCGAACGCGATCCGGTACACGTCTTCCAGCGTTCGCGCCTGGACGGCCTCGTCGGCCGCCACGCAGTCGAATTCGGTGATCTTCACCGGGAGGTTGAATTTCGCAAGCGAGTCGAGCGATCTCTGAATATGTCCCGGGTCCGCCGCGCCGCTGAAGTGGGCCTGCACGCCGATTCCGCCGACGGGCGCGCCCATTTCGAGGAGATGACGGATCTGGTCTTCGTACCGGCCCAGTTCGTCACCCTCGAGGATTCCGTAATCGTTCACGTACAGCACCGCGTCGGGATTGGCGCCGGACGCCTCCGCGCACATCTGGCGGAAAATGGAGTCGCCCAAACGCTGGTTGAGATTGGTGCAGTGCAGCATTTCATTGCTCACATCGAATTCATTGATGAGTCCGCGGTAATGTCCCACGACATTACGCGCGCGCCGCATGATCGCGAACCGGAGATCCACGTCCGACAGAGCGTTGGCCCACTCCGGCATGAAGCAGCTCCAGAACAGGCAGTGTCCGCGCAGGGAGATCCCGTTCGCCCGGCACCAGCCGGCCATGGCATCCACGACCTCGTAGTGAACCTCGTCCTTCTTCGGTTCCATGTCGGGCCACTTCAGCGCGTTCTCGGTCACGGCATGGTTGAAGTACTTCTTTACCTGGGCCCGGTAGGCAATGGCCTCCGGGTGGTTGGCCCCGGGCGTGAACAGGTCCGAAACGAGCGCGGTGCCGAACGGGAACTCGTGGCGCGCCTGGGTGACGGTCACGCGGGCGTTCGATACCGGGTGGCCTTGCGAATCGAGCACCTTGACGGCCAGGTTGCCTTTTCGAATCGCTTCGATCCGCTCTTCGGTCTCGCGGATCAGCGCCCCGTGCCGGTCATCGAGGAAAGCCTGGTACTCGTCGGCTGTAAGAAGAGCGGGATCATCGGCCCGCGCCGCCGGGAGGATCGTCAGGCCCGAGAAGAACAGGTTGCGGTCCTCGCCGTCCGTCAGACAATCGTTTTCAAAACAGACGCTGACGGTGTGCGTGCCGGTGGCGACTGCGGACACGAAGGTATACGTGGCCCAGTCGGCAGAAGCGATTCGCGTCTTGAAGAGCTCCTCTCCATCGAAACGGACCTTGAGCTCCGGCCAGGCGCCGCAGCCCCGATCGCCGCGCGCGACGACGATGAAGGTGCAGGGCTTTTCGTCGAAGAATCTGAGCGCGCAGGTCGCGGAGCCGTTCTCGAAAAACGCGCACGCATCGTTGAGGACGGTTCCTTTCGAGATCTCGCAGAAGTTGGACACGGCCACCGTCAGTGGATTCGCGGCGGACGGAAGGATCGAAAAAGCGGACAAGCCCAATGCAAGGATCAGTGGTCGTATTCTCTGCATGAAAATCTCCTGGTGCGGTCCGGTCAGCGGCGCAAGGGCGCCGCCGCCTCCGCTGCGGCTTCGTAAACGGCCCGGACCGGCGCGTTGTGTTCCCCGGCTCTCCGGATGCAATCCTCCATCTCCGGCGCAAACGTTACATCCTGGCCTTTCCACCGGCCGATCTTGATGCGGATCGCCCCGTAGCGTGTGGTGACTTCCACCGTGCGCCGGGCGAGCATGGTGCGGTGCGTGACATGCTCCCGGATGCCGAACGTCGTGCTCTCCCTGAAAATCAGATCCACAAGCGCGTCCCGCGTCCCCGACTCGCAGAGAACGGTCAACAGGGTTCCGGGGCGCTGTTTTTTCATCTGGACGGCCGTGGTGAACGCGTCAAGCGCGCCGGCGTCCATGAGTTGCCGGGTCAGCGAGCCCAGCAGTTCCGGCGTCGTGTCATCGACGTTGCATTCGATCACCAGGCAGGTCCCGGAGTGGGCGTCCGATTCCGTTTCCATCAGGACGGCACGAAGAAGATTTGGCCGTTGCTCCAGCGTCTGGTGTCCGAAACTGTAGGCGGTGTTCAGGATCCGGCTGCCGTCCGGAGCGCGCTCGCGATTCCGCCACGTGGTCAGGAGCGCCGCGCCCGTCGGGGTCACCAGTTCCTTCGTTTCATCCGTCTGAACGATCGGGAACCCCTGCAACAACTCCACCGTCGCGGGCGCGGGATTCGGGAATGTGCCGTGCGCGCATTCGATGGTCCCGCGGCCGGCCGGAAAGGGCCCGACCGCCACGTCGTCCACGCCCAGCAGGTGCAGACCAAGGCAGGAGCCGACGATGTCGATGATGGAATCGAGAGCCCCGACCTCGTGGAAATGGACCTGGTCGATGGTCGTCCCGTGCACCTTGGCCTCGGCCGCTCCGAGCCGGCGGAAGACCTTCAGGCTCGACTCCTTCACCGCCGGGGGGAGTTTGCTGTCCGTGACAATATTTTCGATGTCCCGGAGATGCCGAGCGTGATGATGCGTGTGTTCATGCAGGCGGACGGCGACCTGCAGGCCGTGGATCTTGCCGCCCTGAAGCGGCGCGGCCTCGATATCGAACGGCTCGACGGGAAGGCTGGAGAGTTCCTGGACGAGGCGCTTCGGATCCACGCCCAGCCCGATCAGGGCGCCGAGGATCATGTCGCCGCTCGCGCCGCCGGTCATCTCGAATTGAAGGAGTTTCATGCCCGAAGATATTCCTTGGAGTGGTGGAGTGATGAAGTACTGGAGTACTGGAAGGTGGAAAACGCGAGCTGCGCGCCTTTTCTCCTCCACCCATGACTCCAGCACTCCATTACTCCATCTCCCCAATTCTGTTGATCAGCGCGGCCATGACACCGGCGCCGAAGCCGTTGTCGATATTGACCACGGAAATGCCCGGCACGCACGTGTTGAGCATTGCCAGCAGGGCGGCCACGCCCTGCATGCTCGTTCCGTAGCCCACGCTGGTGGGAACCGCCACGATCGGGCGGTCGATCAGCCCGCCGACGACGGACGGCAGGGCGCCCTCCATGCCCGCGACGACGACGACCGCGCGCGACGAGCGCAGCGTCTCCAGGTGATTCATCAGCCGGTGCAGCCCTGCCACGCCGACGTCGGTGATTCGTTCGACGCGCGCGCCCATCCACTCGGCTGTCAACGCGGCCTCCTCGGCCACGGGAATGTCCGAGGTGCCGGCGCAGACCACGGACACGCGGCCCGCCGCCTTCGGCCGTGCGACCACGTCCAGCGAGATCATTCGCGCCGCCTCGTGGAAGACCGCGCGCGGGTGCGCTTTCCGGACCGCACTGTACATCTCGCGCGTGGCGCGCGTGCAAAGCACGTTCTGGCGTGCTTTCTTGAACGCGGCGATGATCCGGACGATCTGCTGCGGCGTTTTTCCCGCCGAGTAAATGACTTCCGGGATGCCCTTCCTTCGGTGCCGGTCGAGGTCCAGGCGGGCGAATCCAAGGTTGTTCTCCGTTGGGGGATTGAGCAGACGGAGCGCCGCCTTCACCGACAATTTGCCGGCGGCCACTTTGTTCAGAACGGATTCCCTCTCGGATTTCATCGGCATTCTAGCTTCCGGGTGCGGAGGGGGCGTTGGGCGAGAGACTTTCCACCAGTTTCTTGAAGTCCGGATAGTCCCGCATGGGTTTGAAATCGCTGTCGGACAGAAAACGTTGGCAGGTCATGGGCGAGCAAAGCTGGGCGCCCCGCCGGATCCAGTTCATGGCCTCCGGGTAATTGTTCTCGAGTACGTAGGTGATGGCCAGGTTGAAATACCAGTTCGGCACCTTCGGATTCAGGTCGATCAGGAACAGCAGGTGTTTCCGGGCGTCGTCATAGCGCCCGATGCGCATCAGGGAGACCGCGAGGTTGTTGCGCGGGGACGGATCGTTGGGCGTCTGCTCGATCGCGCGTTCCAGGTAATCCGCCGCCGCGTCGTACCGGCCGCGCGCGAGGTTCAGGAGCCCGAGATTGAGAAACGCGATGTAGTAGTCCGGGGTGATCTGCAGGGAGGTGTTCAGCAGTTCCTCGGCCTTGTCCATCTGTCCCTTCTGCATGTAGGCCGTGGCGAGGTTGTTGTAGGTCTCTGCGCTGAACGGGTCCTTCTTCAGGACTTTTTCAAGCTCGAGGATGGCCTGGTCGAATTGTCCGCGCTGGGTGTGTATCGCGCCGAGCATCCGCATCGCGGCGTTCATGTTCGGCCAGATCTCCAGCGCCTTCCGCGCGTGCGCCTCCGCCTTCTCCAGGTCCCGCGCCATGAGATAGTCGTTCGCGATGCGCGTTTCGCCCATGGCGCTGGCCATCCGCTCCGGATCGACGTCCGCCGCCTCTTCCTCGGAGAGCCCTTCCGTGGTCCGGGGGGCGGACAAACGCGCCGGCGTCAGGTTGCTCATGATCAACGGGGTCGACATGGTCAGCATCGGAAGCTTGGCGGGGGGTTCCTCCGGGACGGGCACCTTGCTCTTCTTGTCCTGGAGGGAGATGATCCATGTGGCCACGCCGAGCAGCACGAGCATGACCGCCGAGAAGACGACGGTGTTGCGCACGGATCGCGCACGGAATTCCGCGGGCGTCGTGTCGTGACGCGGCAGATCGCCTTCCTTCTTCGGTTCCGGTTCGGGCGTTTGATAGATGTCCCGGCGTTCGTCCATGATTCTTCCGGAAAATACGGCATCCGCACCGGGGTTACAAGTGCAGTAAACAGCGGGCCGGCGGTTACAGGCCCAGGAAGTTCACAAGGATTTGCCTGCCGTTCTGCGTCAGGATCGATTCCGGGTGAAACTGCACGCCGTAGACCGGGTGCTTCTTGTGCCGCAGCCCCATGATCTCGCCCTCTTCCGTGTCCGCCGTGATCTCCAGGTCGGCCGGCAGGGATGCGCGTTCGACCAGCAGGGAATGGTAGCGGATGGCCTCGAAGGGATTCGGCATGTTCTTGAGCACGCCCTGGCCGTTGTGCCGGATCGGGGAGGTCTTTCCATGCATCAGCCGGCCGGCGCGGACCACCTTTCCGCCGTAGACCTGGCCGATCGCCTGGTGGCCGAGGCAGACGCCCAGCGTCGGGATGACCGGCCCGAAGCGCGCGATGGCCGCGCAGGAGATGCCCGCCTCCGACGGGGTGCACGGCCCCGGGCTGACCAGCAGCTTCGCGGGCTTGAGGGCCGCGAGATCGTCCACGGAGGCTTCGTCATTGCGGACCACGCGGACCTCGGCGCCCAGTTCGCCGAGATATTGCACCAGGTTGTAGGTGAACGAGTCGTAGTTATCGATGACCAGAATCATTTCCTGCCTGCCTTTCGGGCCGCCGCGAAATGACGCGCGAGCGCCAGCGCCTTGAACATCCCCCGGGCCTTGTTTCGCGTTTCCTCGTACTCGGTGTTCGGGTCCGAATCCGCCACGATGCCCGCGCCCGCCTGCACGTAGGCCTTGCCGAGGTCCAGGATGATTGTCCGGATCGTGATGCACGAGTCGAGGTTTCCGCCGAAGCTGAAGTAACCCACGGCGCCGGCGTACGGCCCGCGTTTTGCCTTCTCGAGTTCCGCGATGATCTCCATCGCGCGGATCTTCGGGGCGCCGCTGACCGTGCCGGCCGGGAAAGTCGCGCGCATCAGCTCGTAGACATCCGTGTCCGGCCGCAGTTCGCCGGTGACGTCGGAGACGATGTGCATCACGTGGCTGTAACGCTCGATGACCATCAGCTCCGGCACCTTGACCGTGCCGAACTGGCAGACACGGCCCAGGTCGTTGCGCGCGAGGTCCACCAGCATGATGTGCTCCGCGCGCTCCTTCGGATCCGCGAGCAGTTCTTCCGCGAGCTTCGCGTCCTTCGCGGGATCGTCCGACCGCGGCCGTGTCCCGGCGATGGGACGGAGTTCGGCGTGGCCGTCCTCGCTGCGCACGTGGACCTCCGGCGACGAACCCACCATCGCGCTGTCGCCGAGATCGAGACAGAACATGTAGGGCGAGGGATTGATCGACCGGAGCGCGCGGTACACGTCCAGCGAATCCGCCGAGCACTCCGTCTCGAACCGCTGGGACAGGACGGCCTGGATGATGTCGCCGGCGCGGATGTACTCCTTCGTCTTTTCGACGGTGGCCACGAATTCCTCGCGGCTCGTGTTGGATTCCGGGACGATCTCGCCGAGGTACGCGCCGCTGTCGATCATCGAACTGGATTTCGGCGAGCGGAGCGCCGCGCAGAGGGAATCGATCGTGTTGACCGCGCTGTCGTACGCCTTGCCCGCGTCGCCGTCGATGAACGCATTGGCGATGATCCTCACGCTGTGCCGGACGCGGTCGAAGATGATCAGCGCGTCGGTGACCATGAACACCATGTCCGGCGCGCGCAGGGCGTTGTCGGAACGGGTCGGCACCTTCTTCTCGAAGAACGAGACGCAGTCGTACCCGAGGAATCCGACGGCGCCGCCGGTGAAACGGGGCAGGTGCCGGTCGATCACCGGCTTGAAACGCGCCATGTAGCGCTTGAGCTCGTTCAGCGGGTCGCCGTCTTCCGTCAGCGTCTTCTCGGCTTGGCCGGGTTCCTGGATCGTGACCCGCCGTCCGTACGCGCGGAGAATGGCCCGGGGCGCGCCGCCGATGAACGAGTAGCGGCCGACGCTTTCGCCGCCCTCCACGCTTTCCAGCAGGAACGTGTGCGAGGCGTGGTCTTTCTTCCGTAGGTGCTCGCGCACCTTGTCGTAGGCCGATACCGGCGAGTCCATGTCCGCCAACAGCTCGCGCCACACGGGGACGAGGTTGCCGTGTTCAGCTTTTTCGAGGAAGGTTTTCTTGTCGGGGGTATACGACATATTTCGTTGTCCTTGGTCAGTTGTCCGTGGTCCGTTGCCAGACAACTGACAACGGACTACTGACAAATGACGTTTACGGATCCGTGTTCTCCAGTTTTCCGCCAGCCAAATCCAGCTTTCGGTAATAGCAATTCCTCGGCTCGCCCTTCCGGTTCTTCGTGTGGCAGATGCCGCCGCGGCGCGGGCGAACGCGGTAGAGCAGGGAGTTCTGTTCGCAGTTTACGCGGACCTCGATCAGATCGAACGTCTCGCCGGACGTTTTGCCTTTTTCCCACAGCTCGTTGCGCGACGTGCTCCAGAGAACCAGCGAACGCGTTTCCAGTGATTTCCGGAACGCGAGTTCGTTCGTGTATGCGACGAGGATCACCTCGCTCGTGTCCGCGTTCTGGACCGCCACCGGCACGATGCCCGGGCTGGACGCGACGGCCTTCTCCAGCTTCGCCCAGTCGAGTTTCAGTTCCGAGCTTTCTTCAAGATTGTTCATGTTCTTCCTCAGTCGTTAACCACGAATGGACACCAATTCACACGGATGCATTTGTGTTCATTCGTGTCGATTCGTGGTTCACAGCCTCACTTCCACACCTCTGTCCCTCAGGTACTGTTTCACCTGCGGGATCGTGAACTCGCCGAAATGAAAAATCGATGCGGCGAGAACGGCGTCCGCCTTGCCCTCCACAATCCCGTCGTACATGTGCTCCAGCGTGCCGACGCCGCCCGAGGCGATGACCGGGACCGAGACGGCTTCGGAAATGGCCCGCGTCAACTCCAGGTCGTAGCCCGCCTTCGTGCCGTCGCGGTCCATGCTGGTCAGCAGGATTTCGCCCGCCCCTCGCTGAACGCCTTCCTTCGCCCACTCCACGGCATCGCGCTTCGTCGGGTTCCGCCCGCCGTGCGTGAACACCGTCCAACCTGGGCGATCCGTGTTTTTCCGCGCGTCGATGGCCAGCACGATGCACTGGCTCCCGAACATCTCGGACGTTTCGTTGAGGATATCCGGGTTCTTCAGCGCGGCGGTGTTCAGGGAAACCTTGTCGGCGCCGGCCTGGAGCATCTTGCGGATGTCGGCGGATGTGCGCACGCCGCCGCCGACGGTCAGGGGCATGAAAACCTGTTTCGCCACGGCCCGCACAACATCCACGATCGTGTCGCGGGCTTCGTGCGACGCGGTGATGTCGAGAAAGGTCAGTTCGTCGGCGCCCTGCGCCTCGTAGGCGCGGGCGCACTCCACGGGGTCGCCGGCGTCGCGCAATTGCACGAACTTCACGCCTTTGACAACGCGGCCGCCCGTGATATCGAGGCACGGTATGATTCGTTTTGCCAGCATAGCAGTCAATTCCAGGGAGTACTGGCGGAAGCCGCATCAGCCTCCTCTTCCATCACTCCAGTACTCCATCACTCCAAAAAAAAAGCCCCGGTTGTTTCACCGGGGTCCGCAAAGCAGTCGGAAGGCGTCAGTCCCGACAAGGGACCCCGTCGCGCCAACCAACATGCCAGTTTCCGTTCATAACTGGGGACAGATTACATTCCCTGAAAATGCGTGCAAGCCTAATTAAGAAAAGCTGTGGCGCCTCCGTGCCGGGAGGGTTGAACTACGGGTTTGCCGGGGTGAGCGCCTTGCGGGCCGCTTCCAGAACTTCCTCGGTCTTGAAAGGCTTCTTCACGTACGCGCAACAACCGAGGGAAATGGCTTGGCGGACCGTTTTTTCGGAACAATAGGCCGAGATCACGACGATCGGCATGGCCGGGCGCAACTCGTGAGCCATCTTGATGACCTGCATGCCGTCGACCGGTTCCATGCGGATGTCGGCAAGGAGAAGATCGAACTGCTCCTCCGACTTGATCATGTCGATGGCCTTCTGGCCCTCGCGAATGGGAACCACTTCGTGCCCTTCGCTGCGGAACAGCATGCCCACGGTGCGAAGCACGGACTCTTCATCATCAACAAGAAGAATTCTCGCCATAACTACAGTTACACTACCCAAAGAGCTTACAGAAGGAAAGTGGAATGTTCAAAAAGCTCAACTGGGGGATTGGGGCGGGGTCGCGGACGTCTCGAGCGCTTCGAGGGAGATCGGAGGCTCGCCTTCGGCGCGCGGGGGAAAATCAAAGTGAGTCTGGAACAGGTCAACCAGTTTCCTGCACACCGACTGCTCGTCCGGACCGGAAACACGAATCGTGAGATCAGTTCCCTGGTGCAGTCCGAGCGCCAACAAACTCATCACCGACCGCAGGTCGGACTCGCGCGAGTTCGCCGTCACGCGGATCGAGCCCGGGTAGTTCATCGCTTCCTTGATGATGACGGCCGATGGCCGGCAGTGAATGCCGGCGGAGTTACATACAATGGCCGGAAGTTCAACCATGGCCGTAATTTTCAAGTTTCAAGACGGATGTTTCAAGTTAAATCTTTGTGGCTCACGAGTTTATGATTAACTTCGTGACTGCGAGCGACTTGGATGGCCTCAAAAACGGCTTTTCCGGCGGCTCACACCCGTGAGGTCACGCGTTCAATGAGTCGAATGCCGCCCGCGCCTCGGCGACGAAACGGCGAACCTTGTCTCGATCCTTGCGTCCGTCCGGCCCCTCGACGCCTGTGTGTGCATCCACGCCCGCGGGTCGGACCTGCTCGATGGCCTGCCTGACGTTGTCCGGGTTGAGACCTCCCGCGAGGAGGATCGGCCGCTGGGAACACTCGACCAGTTTCCTGCTCACGTTCCAGTCGTGGGTTTTGCCCGTGGCGCCGCACGCGCCGGTCGCGGGATCAAACGTATCCGTGATGAACGCGTCCGCCCACGCGGCGTATTGGCGCCCGATGCCCTTCAAGGTCTCGAAGTTGCCCGAACGGATCACCAGGCTCTTGAGCATGTAAAGGTCCGGCGCGAGCGTCTTCAAACGCACCACTTCCGCGAGCGGGGTATCGCCGTGGAGTTGAACCGTCGTCACGCCGATTTTCCTGCATAACGCGAGAACCGCTTCCGCCGTCCGCAGGTAGGTGATGAGCACGGCGCGGTTCGGCAGGACAATGCCGCGGATGATTTCCGCCGCCTGCTCTTCGGAAAGATCCTCGCGGTGTACCGTCAGGCGCAACGGAAAGCCGATCCAGTCCACGCCCTCCGCAATGAGCATCTCCGCTTCCTCACGGTCGACGACTCCGGCAATCTGGATAATGCCGCGCACGGGTGTACTCCATCACATCAGCCAGGGAACTGAGGCGGCCGCCGACGGCCTCAATGGCCTGGCTCTCTTTTCTATTGCTTGTAGACGTCTTGGCGAGGACCAACGACGACGACAAGAATCCTGAGTTCCTTGTCGTTGATTTCGTAAATAACACGGTATGTGCCCACGCGAATACGCCAGGCATTGCGACCGCTGAGTTTCTTGGCTCCGGGTGGGCGAGGGTTCGCGGCGAGATTCTGAATGGCTTCGGTCAGCCGCTCTCGGTGAGGGGACGTGATTCGCGCGAGGCTCTTTGCTGCAGAGCGCTCGATCAGAATCTGATAGGTCACGGGGACTCTCCCCGTTCAATCCGTTTGACCACAGATTCAAAAGGAACAGGATCAGAGGGCTGGGACTTCGCCTCGTCTAAAGAGCGAATGTCCTCCAATTCCTCGAGTTCCTCCATGATCTGTTGCCATTCGGCAAACGGGAGCATGACGGCTTTCTTCTCGTTCTTTTCGCCTATGACGAATTCTGGATGTATCGCTACCATGTTCCACCCCTGGTCGGAAGAGTACCCCATGCGTGCTTTTTTTCAATATCTCATCCTGGAGCGAACGATCCATTTGAGATTTGCGATTTCCGAGTGGCGGGCGTATTGAAGGCGGGAGCATCTCCTCATGAAGAACGTCACGGTAACGTTGAAGCAGGGCCGCGAGCGGCCAGTCGCGCATGGGCATCCGTGGGTGTTCTCCGGGGCGATCGCCGGAGTGGAAGGCGCGGCCGAAGTCGGCGACGTGGCCGACGTTGTCACAAACCGCGGCGAATGGCTGGCCCGCGGTCTGATCCATCCGGATGCCGCCCTGTCGGTTCGTCTGTACACCCGGCAGCAGGATCAGGCTCTGGATGCGGTCTTCTTCGCGGCCCGCGCGGAGAACGCGCTGGCGTTCCGCGACCAGCTTTTTGGGGATGCCGAGACGCGGCAGAACACGAACTCGTACCGCCTGATCTACTCCGAGTCCGACGGCCTCTCCGGCTTGATCGTTGACCGCTACGCCGACGTTCTCTCTGTGCAGGTCAGCGCCAAGGCGCTTCTGCCTTTTCTCGACGGAATCCTGAAATGCGTCAAGGATCGGACGGGCATCGAGCGCGTTCATGTTGTCGCGGACGAGGATTCGGTGGAGCGCGAGAAACTCGATTCGACTGCCCTGCCGGGCGCCTTTCCGGAAAACGCGCCGCCGGTTCGAATCCGCGAGAACGGATTTCTGTTCGATGTGGACCTGGGGTCTGGCCAGAAGACCGGCTACTTCCTCGATCAGCGTGTGAACCGCGTGCGCGCGGCGTCGTACGCGCGCGGCCGCCGCGTGTTGAGCGCGTACTGCTACACCGGCGCGTTCGAAGTGCATGCCGCCGCGGCCGGCGCGGCGAAGATCCTCGGCGTGGACAGGTCCGAGGCCGCGCTGGCCCGCGCGCGCGAGAACGTGGCGCTGAACCGCTCGGCGGTCCCCGTGGAGTATCTCAAGGCGGATGTTCCGGATGCGTTGCGCCGATTCCGGGACACCGGCGAGACTTTCGACATGATCATCCTGGACCCGCCGCGCTTTGTCGCCAACCGCTCGCAGGTGGAGAAAGGGCTTCGGGCCTACAAGGACATCAACCTGCTCGCCATGAAACTGCTCACGCCCGGCGGCATCCTGGCCTCGTTCTCCTGCTCCGGCCAGGTATCCGCCGCGGACTTCAAAACCATGATCGGCTGGTCGTCCGTCGACGCCGGGCGCAACGTGAAGATCATCGAGACCCTGAGCCAGCCGCCCGACCATCCCGTACTCGCCGTTTTTCCCGAAAGCGAGTACTTGAAGGGCGTCATCTGCCGGGTGGAGTGACAGAAGTAGGCGATGGCTTTTCCGTCGCCGCCGTGGTATTCTGACAGAAGAAGTGGAGGTCACATGACGAGACAATTAACCGCGATTATCGAGAGAGAGGGCGACGGGTACGTGGCTCTTTGCCCCGAGTTGGATATAGCCAGTCAAGGTGACTCCATTGATGAGGCCAGGAAGAACCTTCAGGAAGCTCTTGAGTTGTTCTTCGAAGCCGCGTCCCCCGAGGAAATCAAGTCCCGCCTGCACGGAGAGGTCTACGTTACACAAGTCGAGGTGGCGGTTGGGTAAACTCCTGCCGCGCGTCGGGTTCTTCGTCTGGTGTCCCAGAGGTTTTCCGGCACTGTTTGGCAATGTAGACGCGGCTTCCAGCCGCGTCAGGAAGCTGCAGGGTGCCGCTTCTACGACACCGCCCTGTGCAAGATTGTTCTCGGGACACAACACTAGAGCTCCGCGTCATCCATGACGACAGACGCTTTGCACTTCAAGGCTCTGGCGAGTCGGATCAGATTTTCAACGGAGATGTTCTGCTCCCCGCGCTCGACCAATCCGATGTAGTTACGATGGACATCGGCGATTTCCGCGAGCTTTTCCTGGGATAGAGAAAGAGAGCCTCGCCTCTTCCTGATTGCGAGGCCGAGGCGAATCAGGTCGACAGATTTGCGCTTCGTCGCCTTGGATTTCACCGGCGGAAATCATGGAGGCTGTACATGGAACGGGCTACACACTATAGTAGTGCATCATTCGACAAGTAAGGAGGAGGGACATATGAAGTCTGGGATCCTTGTAGCGTCACTGATTGCGATCTTCCCGTTTGTAAGCCAGGCGGAACAAACCGGTGTAATATCCTCATTCGACAACAGCGGCATGATGACCATCCTCGGGTTCCAAGCTGGGACAACCGCGACGATTGAGTGGGCATCCTCGCTATCCGATCCGATTCGCACGAACTGGTACACGTTGGGTCAGGCCGTGGTGACCAACTTCTCCAGTTCGACCGAGTGGCCGATGTTCTTTCGAGCACGGGGAGCACCTGATACGAACCTTCTTAATGGGCTGATTGCCTAGTATCCCTTTAATGGGGATGCGAATGACCAGAGCGGAAATGGATTCAACGGAACGGTATCTGGAGCAGCACTCACAAGTGACCGTTTCGGCAGAGCGTCCTCTGCGTACTACTTCAATGGGAGCGCCAAGATTGCCATCCCAAATGGCATGTACACGCCAACTGTAGAAGGTCTGACGATCTCGGTGTGGGTAAAGTCGGATAATGCAAGTGCCGTGAAGAACGCGATATTCCTGGCGCCGGAAGACGGCGAGTGTGCCATACGCTGCACGTCAACCAATGTTGAATTCGCGGCTAAACTGAACGATGAAGCCTACTACTACCTGCGGGTGCCGTCTGACGCGAACGACACTCATATTGCCTGCGTGTATCGAAAGAATCAGTATCTGAACCTGTACAGGAACGGCATTCTAGTTGCGACTACGAACATCACAAACACAGGTCTATGGAACACGGGGTTTGGATTCGGTTCCAGCATTGGGTCGTACTACAATGTTTCGGACTATTTTGTTGGCACCATTGATGATGTTCGCATTTACGGACGCGCCCTGTCTTCAAATGAAGTTTGGAATCTGTCGCGATTGCCATACTAGCTAGTGCCAAAGGGGCGACATGGCCACGATTACCATACCGGCTGTTCATTCCGGACAAATTCAGGCGCTGGGACTTCGGAAGCCTCTCGCTAAACTGAGCATTAAGCGCGTAACGACAGCGGTTCGCAAGTATCTGAGAGTTCAGAAGTTCGCGGCAGTTGTTTCCTGCGATGCTGTATGGGTTAACGGATCATGGCATGGAACATGTACGCTTGGAAACGTGTCGCATCCGTTTCAAGTAAGCTGAGTGACGGGCCGGTTCTATCACGCTATGCGCCTCGATCTCGCGGGTGATTTCAAGGATCGGCTGGTCATCCGTCGACGCCGGGCGCAACGTGAAGATCCTGGAGACCCTGAGCCAGCCGCCGGACCATCCTGTGCTGGCCGTCTTCCCTGAAAGCGAATACCTGAAAGGCGTCATCTGCCGAATCGAGTAAACACCACCACAATATATTGTGGTGACACTGTCAGGCTTAATGCTGTATATAGATTTCAAGGGACCGGTGCCTAATTTTCTGTTGATCGGTCACACGATGTTCCTTAGTTTTTTGTTAAATCTCGAGCAGAGGTGTGTTGCCGCATGAGAAGTGACGATGTAAGGCCATCTCGCGAGTGTGGTGCCGACTGGGTCAAGACCACGCGGCTTGTCCGGCAGTGGGAGGACATGAAGCGTGAGATTTCGCTTCATAAGTACTACGAAAGCCAGAAGGCCGGCCATGACATCGGTTGGGAACGCGCCACGGTGGATTGGATGATCCGATTCGGCAGCAAGAAGTCGTAGACCCTCTATTCCTTATCCCAAGGAAGAACTACCGCGGAGACACAGAGAACAGACGGACTTTATCGCAAAAACCGTTTCCCTTTTTGCGCCTTTCGCGTATTTCGTAGTTTCCTCTTCCGCAGGCTCGTTTTCGGCCTACTTTCAACTCGCCTTGCATCTCTTCCCCCGGTAGCCTGATGTGTATAAGCCGTTGCGATGCTTCGATCAGTACATCAGGGGGAGGTTATGAGGCGAAAGGCTTTTGTTGTCTTTGGGGTGCTGCTCCAAACCTCTTTCTTTACCGGCTGCGCTTCGCGCGGCCCCATCGTCTATCAACCTCCTCCGCTGACTGCCGCCGAACGGGAGGAGATCCAGACTCGCACGTTCGACACGAACTTCGACACCGCGTTCTCCGCCGTGATCGCCGTCCTCCAGGATAACGCCTGGGACATTCAGGATGTTCAGAAGGACAGCGGCCTGATCATGGCGTACACGAAGAAACGTCCGGACACGATCGGGCCTTCGGAGGACTGGCGACGGGATCACGACGCGAAGAAGAGGGCGAAGCCCCGGAAGGAAGGCGACGAGTCGATCATCAACCAGTGGACGCGCTGGGAAAAGCTGACCGCGCACATCGAGCCCTGGGGCGGCGGCCGGTCGCGCGTCCGCATTTCCATCGTCAATTTCGGCGCGCTTCCCGCCGTGACCTACAGCTACCCGGTCAACTCCCTCTTCACCCGCAAGAACATCACGGTCAACGCGCAGGCCACGGAAGAGCAGGTGGTGGTCGAGGATCCTGTGCCGTACACACGGGAATTTTCGAAGATCGAAAAGGCGGTTGAGGACCGCCAGAAGAACGCATCCCAGTAACAGGAGTGGCGCTTGTGAAAAACCTTACTGTCCGCATGGTTCTTCCGGTTTTGTTCGCGCTTGCGGCCGCATTCCTGCCGGGCGGGTGCGCGACGACGGACGAGGCCTACTTTCTGAACACCGAGTCCGAGGCCAACGTGTTCGTCGCGCCGGTGCCGTGCCCGATCTGGAAAGTGGCGGTCATGCCGTTCAAGGGGCCCACGGACCTGATCGGTTCGTCCGTGTCCGACATGTTCGTCACGGAAATGCTGCGCGCGGGCCGCTATGAACTGGTCGAACGCAGCCAGATGTCCAAGGTCCTCAGCGAGTCCGAGCTCTCGCTGGCCGGCCTGTCCCTGTCCAAGGCGACGGAGGTGGGCAGCATGCTCGGCGCGGACGGCGTGATCATCGGAACGGTGGACGAATACAGCACGGTGGCCTACCGCGGCGCGGCGTTTCCCGTGGTCGGGATCACCGTCCGGCTGATCGACTGCAAGAGCGGCAAGGTGATGTGGAGCGTGGACCTCGCCAAGCGGGCGGACAGCAAGAGCGCCACGCTTTCGGAACACGCACGCGATGTCGTTCATGAAATGACCGCGGGGCTCTACAAGAAGTGGGGTGTCCAGCGGAAGGTTCCGCGGCCCGTCGAGACGGCCTCGTCGGCCCGCGAGGAATCCCCGGACGCCGTCGTCGGAATGACCGCGGAACCCGAGCAACCCCCGAAACCGCCGTGCGGCCTGAAACTTTCCGACATGGGCCTGCGCGAAGTCACGATCACGTGGACCGCTCCGTCCGACAACGCCAGCCAGTTCAAGATCGAGCGAGCGGACAAGGCCGACGGGCCCTTCACGCTTCTGGGCAAGACCTCGGCGGGCCGCGGGGAATACGTGGACGACGAGGGCCTGGAGGACAGCACCGTCTATTACTACCGCGTGACCGCGGTCTCCGCGAGCGGGCTGCAAAGCGCGCCGTCGGACGTGGTCGAAAGCATGACCGCGCCGCCGCCGGAGCCGCCGGCGGACATCCAGGCCGTGCCGGACGGTTCGAGGGCCGTCAAGGTGACGTGGGGCGCGCCGCCGTCGGAAGGCGTGACCCGGTACATCGTCGAACGCAACGATCCCGACGCGCCGGACCGCTTTATTAAGAGGGGCGAGGTGAAAGGTCTCGTTTTCCGCGAGGGCGGGACGGCGCAGTCCGATCTGCGGGACGAAACGAAGTACCTCTACCGCGTCACGTCGGTCAACCGCGTCGGGTCCGTCGGCCAGCCGTCGCCGCCGGTCGAGGTCGTCACCGAGCCGCCGCCCGCGCCGGTCGCGGACCTGCAGGCCGTCAGCAGCGAGGTGCGATGCGTGCCCCTTTCGTGGAGCCCGAATCCGGAACCGGATATCGTCCGCTACGACATCTACCGGAAGGACAACGAGGAGACGCCCACCGCCAAAATCGCCTCCGTCAAGGCGCGCGAGACGAAGTACCTCGACGGCGGGCGCGATCCGGGCAACCTGGAGGACGATCACACTTACCAGTACGCCATTGTTGCGGTCGACGCCGTGACCGCCGAGAGCAAGAGCTGCTCCCCCGTGTCGGCGACCACGCGCAAACCGCCGCCGGTGGTCGAAGGCGTTGCCGCCACGTTCGGGCGGCCGCGGGAGGTGCCCCTGGCGTGGACGGTTTCGCCCGACGAAAAAGTGACCGGCTATGACGTCCTTCGCGCCGCGCCCGACGGCGGGGACTTCGCCGTGATTGCGACGGTGAACGGCCGCGAGACCGCCGGATATGTCGACAAGGGCGGCGCGAAACCGGCGGCCCTTGGCCGGCTTCTCGACGGCACGGAGTACCGGTACCGGCTGGTCGCGTTCAACACCGCGCGCGCCGTGTCCGAGCCCTCCGAAATTGTTTCCGCCACGACGAAGTTTGCGCCGGTCGCGCCGATCGAACTGGGCGCGACGACCAACCGGCCCAAGTCGGTGGAGATTTCGTGGAGCCCGAACGCCGAGATGGACATCAAGGAATACGTGGTCGAATCGGCAGCCGCCGGCACGGCCCGTTTCCGGGAGATCGCGCGCGTGCCTGCGCCGGAAGACGGACAGCCTTCCGCGACGGAATCGAAACTGCCGGATGGCGCGGGCCGCCTCTACCGCGTCAAGGCGATCGACACGGACACGCTCGAAAGCCCGTGGACGGAGCCGGTTGAAGGCGCGACCAAGCCTCTTCCTCTCCCGCCGACGGACTTGAAAGCGGAGTTGAACGAGGGCGGCGCCCTGCTGACGTGGACCCCGCCGGATCAGCCGGATATCCAGGAGTACAGGATCTGGAAGAAGGGGTTTGTCATGGCCGATCTCTTCACGACGACCGAAGCGTCGGAGTACACATTGTCGTCAGCGGACATTGGAAAGAAACTGGTGGTCATGGTCAGCGCGGTGGACCAGGACGGCCTGGAAAGCGGGCGCACGGCGCCCGTGGAAATCCGGCCGCCTGCCCCGGAAAAATAAAAAGTTCCAACCCTTGGAAAATCCGCGGGAATTTTTTCCAAGGGTTGGAAAAAAGGAGTCCTCATGAAGCTTCTTCGCGGCGTGTTTTGTCTCCTCTGGATCCTGTTTCTTCTCCTGAACTCCAGCGCGTTCGGACAGAACCGGAGCCTGGCCGACGCGTTCGTCGGCGGGGCGTCGGCCGGCAAGCCGGCGCCCGCGAGCACACCCGCCGGCCATCGCGCGGCGGTCGAACAGCTGTTCGAGCAGATCGACATGCCGGAGACGGTGAACCGCAGCGTCATGCAGATTTCGGCCGCGCTCACGGGCGCCGCGGCGGAGGATGGCGCGTACAAGGATGCGGTGGACGCGTACGTGCGCAAGTACGTGAGCTGGGAGGCGCTGAAGGACGAGATCGTCGCGCTGTACATGAAGAAGTTCACGGAGAAGGAGGTCTTGGACCTCATCGCGTTCTACAACACGGCGACGGGGCGTAAGCTCCTGGCGGAAACGCCGGACATCGGCGCGACGATCTCCGTCACCGTGCACAATCGACTCGTCGATCACAGTCCCGAGCTCAAGCAGATGATGATGGAAACCGACTTCAAGGCGTTCAAGGATGCGCTCAGCGACGACACCCCGCCCGAGGATCAACGCTAGGATTTCTCCATGAAGCACATTTCTTCAAAGGGAACGGTGTGTTGCCGGGTGGGGTGGGCCGGACTGCTGATCGTCCTGCTCGGTGTCCTGTCCGCCGCGGGCGAGTGGAGCCAGGCCGTCAAGGACGCCGCCGCGCGGGTGGCCGCCGGGAACGCGTCGCCCGCGGACCTTCAAACCGTCTTCGAGTACAACCAGTCGATCAATCGAATGGGCGCGCGCGGCACGCAGAACGGCGGCATCAACAACCAGGCGTACCAAGGCAGCCAGAAAGCATTCACGGCGAAGAATAACTCCATCATCCAGGATTCCGCTACGGAGTGCGGGCTCGACGTGGAGATCAAGGAGCCGAAGAGCGATCCCCTGGCGGGCACGGACACCGACGTCAACGTGAAGACGAAGGACGGCAAGCCCCTGACTCACGAGCAGTGGAAGAGGCTGAACGACACATACAACCGCAAGGTCAACGAGTACCTGAAGAAGCCGCCCGGCAGCAAGGTCAACACGGGCACCGACCTGATGCCCGACCCGAAGACCACGAACCCGCAGGAGTTCCAGAAGATCTGCAACGACATCAACAACCAGGGCGGCACGACGTACAAGGATCCCGCCGCCGCGCGGGTCGAGGGGGCGATGGCCAAGGGCGAGCCGATCGTCATCAACGAAGTCGGCAGCTACGTCAAGGAATTGCAGGGCCAGGCGCAGTCGCATTTCGACGCAGCGGCGAAGACCACCGCCGAGGCGAACAACCTGGCCAAGGTCTACGGCGAAAACAGCCCGCAGGTGCAGGATTTGCGCGCGAAGGCCCAGATCGAAAATTCGCAGGGCGCGAAGTACATCGAGAAGATCGAGAACGTCGGCGCGAAGATTCGCGGCGAGGCGGGCGTGGCGGCCGCGCCGGGAACGGAGTCGCCGTCCGGCAAGCTGACCGAGACGTTGAAGAACAATCGCGGCGCCGACACCATCGCGCAATCGGAGCAGATCGGCCCGCTGTCCAAGAACGCTCTTAACAACGCCACGCAGAGCACGATTGAGGACCTGGCGAGGGTGGCGAACGCGAACCCCAAGGCCGCACCGGCCTGCCAGCAGGCCATTGCCGACAGCCTGCGCGACCTGCCGATGAGCCAGAAGGGCCAGGCGATGGAGATGATCAAGACGAAGTACGGCAATGATTTCGCGAAAGGCGTGGCGAAGGCCGCGCAGGGCCCAACGGGCGGCGCGACCGTCATGAAGGGATTTGAGAAGGTCATGAAAGTCCTCGGCCCCGGCCTGATGATTTACGACGGATATCATCGAATCACCGGCGCCTTGAACGCGCCGGACGAGGCGAAGACGTATGTCGCCGGCAAGGCCATCGGCGGTTTCGTCGGTGGCCTGGGGCTGGGCGCGGCGGTGGGGCTGGGCGTGGCGGGAATTCTGGGCGCGCCCGTGACGGCGGTCGGCGCGGCCGTGGTCATCGGTACAGGGATCATCGCCGGCGGCCTCGGCTACGGGGTCGGCGATTACGCCGGCAGTTCGCTTGCCGGCTGGATGCTCGAGGGCGTGCGGCCGCGCGACCAGAGCGAGTACGATGCGCTGGCGGCCAAGGGCCTGCTGGACGGCAGCAAGGACATCTACGGCCAACTCATCGCCGCCGGCGTGGATCCGGCCACCGCCGCCGCCGCCGCGGCCGCGTACAAGAACGGCGACGTGAAGACCTTCCGCGACATCCTCGCGAGCGTCCGCGACAAGCTGGTCAAGGGCGCGAAGAAGATGCCGCCGCGCCGGTTCAACGAACTGGCGACCAATGAAGTCGAGGTGCTGCTCGACTGTCTGTGCTCGAAGTCGCTGGGCGCCAATCCGTGGGTTGCGCAGGGCTATAACACGGAGATCCCCAAGGACGCCGATCCGAAGGCCCATTCCTGCGGGAGCCTGGCCAATGGTCCGTGCATGGCGTCGGGCTTCGTCTGCTGGCGCAGTTTCATCAAGTGGGGGAATCCGGGCATCTCGGATTGCCTCGCGTCGTTCAACCTTCCGACCAACTCCGGCTACGTGCGCGGGGAGATCGATGCGAAGTACCAGAAGCCCTACGAGAAGCCCTTCAAGATCAAGGTGATCGCGGACCCGGTCGAGTTTTGCCCGAATGACAAGATCAACGTGAAGATCGTTTGCGAGGGCGGTCGCGGCGACTACGAATACCGCTACTACGCCGGCTGGCCCCTGCAGCGTCCCGCGGATGGTCCGAAGGATGCGTGGACGTCCACGCGGTCGTCCAGCATGACGTTCACCGCGCCGGATCTCAGGCGCGGCTACTTCGACGGACAGTGGGTCTACACGCGGCCGGCCGAATACTATCCGACGTACGTCCAGGTGTGGGCCAGGAGCACCACGTTCGATCAGGTCAGCGGCCAGGAGGTGCCGACGGAAATCTGCCAGTCCGTCGGCCTTCGCATGCGTTCGCATGCCGAATGCGAGAAGCTCCATCCGCCTCCGCCGCCGGAGACCAAGAAGAAGCCGCCGACGAAACCGGTGACCGTTTCGAAACCGACAACGGGGACGAAGACCTCCGCGCCGGAGAGCACGGGAACCGCTCCGCCGCCGACCACGCCCGGCAAGTATGTTCCTCCGGCGACCACGACACCCGGGGGAAAGAAGACAACTTCCGGCGGAAAGGGCGGACCCGCGAGCGGTTCAACTCCGCAGCCGCCCCCGGCGCCGCCTTCGCAACCTCCGCCGGCGGGAGGCTCGGGAGCGGGTGGTTCTCAAGGCCCGCAGGAGCCGGGAAGCTCTCCGAAGCCGCCGTCCTCGGGTGACTCGGATGCCGGCGGGAGCGCCGGAGATTCAACCGTCGACTGTTCCTTCGGCGGCGGTGCGACGGCCATGGACAATGGTCCGTTGAATATGTGGGTTGAGGTGCCATCGAACCAGCGCGTGCGGGTGACGATCAAGGGATCGGATGGCTTCTCGCAGACGCTCGAAGGTGTCGGACGGGTGGACATCACGCGTCCGCGTAATCCGAGCGGCACGGACACGATCACGATGGAGAACCTGGACCGGCCGGGCTGCATGGACCAGCAGGTCGCCCAGTACGACACAAACGGAATTCCGGGCGGCATGCCGACCTCGGTCAACACGAATGCGCCGGGTTTGGAGGGCAGCGAGGCCGGAATCGGCGCGCTGCCGCCGGACGGAACGATCCTTTCGGATCCCGAGGGCGCGCTCGGCGGGTTTATCGGGAACAAGACCGCGAAGGGCGGCGAGAGGACGGACCAGGGATTTGAAACCATCAAGGTCACCACGGACTCGCAGGCGAAAGAGACCTCCAGCGATCTGGACGTCGCCGCCGCGGGTCATGTGGTGGATGTCGCCGGCGCCGACGCGCAGGACACGAAGGATGCGACGGCGAAAGGCACCGCGAAGAGCGATCAGGAAACGAGTTGGGGAAAGACGCTGGGCGATTCCATTCAGAAGGGATTCGAGGATGGAGTGTCGGCCGCGGCGACGGCGTTCGGTTCGGCCGCGGCGGACAAGGCCGCGGGATCGATTTTCGGCGGAACGAAAGACAAGTCCGATGGAGAAGAGGGGTCGTCTGCAGGCGAAGGCGAACAGGTCGCCGGCGGTACAACGTCGGCCGGCGGATCATCGTCCGGTGCTGCCGTTGGGGGAAGCAGTGGCGGCGGCGGAGGTGGCGGGGGGAGCGGCAGTGGCGGCGGCGCGCCTGTGACAACGAGCCTTCCGATTTCTCCCACGAATGTTGTGGGGGGTGGGCAGGGCGGAACGGTGACCTGCGAATTCTGCGGATACACGACCGTGGTGCCGCCCGGCGGTCAGCCGGCCCCGAATTGCCCGGTTTGCGGTTGCGGCAGAGACAAGGCCCTTGTGACTTGCTCCGTGTGCGGTTACCGATGGCTGGTGCCTGTGGCGGACGGACCGCCGACGGGCGGATGTCCGAAGTGCGGGAATGGCGGGCCGGTGACGCCGGACGAAACGGGCGGCGCGGGCGCGATCGCTCCGCCGGCTGTCGGAGTGGGTACACCGGCAACGGGTGTGCCGATGACTCCCGTGACGCCCGGCGCGGGAGTGACACCCATCCGGTAGGATGCGTGATTCGTGAGGTGACTTGTGAAGAGACTTCTTGTGTCTGTGTCTTTCGCGTTGTTCGTTTCTTCGGGTGCGTTCGCGCAGGGCAACTTCGGCGACACTCGCATCCCGGAAGACCTTCCTCTCGAGGACTACGGCAAATACTGGGACCAGTACAACCAGGAGATCTCCAAGGCGCAGGCGGAGTACAACAAGAGCGTCCAGGACATCAAGAACAGCACGAAGTCGGGCCCCGAACAGCAGGCCAAACTTCAGGAGGCCCAGGGCAAGTACCGCGCGCAGAGCCAGAAGCTCGCGCGCAACGTCCGTGACCCGATCCATCGCCGCCTGATCCAGGAGGTCAACACGGGCGCGACCGAGGGGGCTGGCGCGGCCAACTCGCAGGTGCGCCAGACCAGCGGGACCGACGTGAACAGCGACGGCTTTCGCGGGCACGAGGGCGACCTGGACGGCGGCGGCGGAGCCCGGACGGCCGACAAGGTGACGCAAACCCTCAAGAAGATGAAGATCAACGTGCCCGTGGAGACCTACGGCGGCACGATGGAAGTCAAGGGCGGGATGAACCTGACGATCAACAAGGAGGGCCCGCTCGGCAAGGTCGGGTCGGCGGCGCACCAGGCGCAGGTCGGCGTCGACGCCCGCAATCCCGAAACCTACGTGTCCGAATCCATGCAGAAGGGCCAGCCCGGCCGCGATGCGGTTCGCGTGCAGGATCACATCAAGAAGGGGCTGGACGGCAGTCCGGCGAAGGGCGCGCACAAGTGCGTGGCCGAGGGCTACGTCTCGGACGCCCAGCTCCAGGAAATCATGAACAGGAACGGGATCACCGGCAAGACTCCGGACCAGTTCCGCGAGCAGCTTCAGAGTGCAAAGGAGGGCAGAGCGGGGGTATCCGATGCCGAGGCGGGCAAGTTCAACAAGGCCTGCGACGACATTATGAACACCGCCGAGGCCAACACGACCGCCAAGGCGAATGCGGAAATGGCCGGTGCGCAGAGGGAGCTGGACGGCTTGAAGGGGAAGACCGATCCGGCGTCCAAGGCCCGCGCGCAGGATCTTCGTAACCAGCTCGCCGATTCGCGCGCGAAGCTGGGCGAGACGAAGGCCGCCAACACCGAAGTGCGATCCGGACAAAGTTCGTACCACGAGAAGATCGGCAGTCGAACTGAAATGAGCGGCGAGCCGCGCGTGGCGGAGTCCGGCGGGCCTAAAGCGGCTGAAACGGCCGGTCCGAAGACAGCGGAAGCCGGCGGGCCGAAGATGGGCGAGTCCGGCAGTCCCCGCGTGACGGAGTCCGGCGGACCCAAAGCGGTTGAGACAGCCGGCCCGAAGACCGTGGAGTCCGGCGGGCCGAAAGTCGGCGAGGCGGGCACCCCGAAAGCGGGCGGAACGGCTGCGCCGGAGGCTCCGGGACTGGGCGGCAAGGCGCTCAAGGCGGCCGGCGACGGCATGGAAGTCATTGCGGTGATCAACCAGGCCGGAAAGGTTCACGAGGGAATCAAGGAAGGCGACATCAACAAGGTGGCGGCGGGGATTGCCGGCGAGGATGCCGCGAAAACCGCGCAGGTGCAGGGCGGCAAGGATTACGCCGATGCCATGGGCCAGCTTCTCGATGCGAAGACTGCCGAGGCGCAGTCGGCCGCCGAGGGCAAGCTGAAGCGCATGGGCGCGACGCCGGACGAAATCCAGACGTATCACGACAACTATGACAAGGACCCGGCGGCGGCGCGCGCGGTCGTGCAGGCCGTGAAGGATCGCGGCGGAGTCGACACGAAGCCCCAGCAGGGGTTGGAAGGTGCCGGGCCGGAGGAGAGCAGTTGGAACGCGAAGGATCAGCTCGTGGACGGCGCAAAGCAGGCCGGCAGTTACGCTCACGCCGCCGGCGACATGGTCTCGATGGGCGGGCTGAGCCACGTCGAGAATGCCGTGTCCGATGTTTACGACATTACCAAGAACGCCGATGCGGTGGACGATTCGACCAAGGCGGAACAGCTCAGCAAGTTGTACACGGACCTGCGCATGCGCGGCGCCACTCCGGACGAGGCCAATCAGGCGCTTCAGGATTACTACAAAAATCCGAAACCGTTCCGCGATCTGGTCCAGGATCTGCGCGAGCGCGATCCGACCCAGTTCGACGAAGCGATCGGCCGGCACGCGAAGAATCTCGGGAATCGGGACAACGTCGATATAAATCCCGACGACACCGCCGCCGACCGCGCGGCGGCATTGGGCAAACACCTGAAGCAGGGGCTGGTCGACGATCCGTCGAAAGCGGTGGGAGGCATCATCGGCGACATCACGGGCGATAACCAGGAAACGCAGG
This sequence comes from uncultured Lentisphaerota bacterium, assembly GCA_937870865.1. Classification (GTDB taxonomy): domain Bacteria; phylum Verrucomicrobiota; class Kiritimatiellia; order CAIQIC01; family JAGNIJ01; genus CALMZY01. The sequence goes on from CALMZY010000386.1 coordinate 34,636, forward strand.
GCATCCTCGATGCCGCGGGGAAACGCGACAAGGAAGGCGCCGCGATACGCGGCGGCATCTACAAGGATCTGATCGACCGGGGCGTCCCCGAATCGGAGGCCCGCGCGGCGGTCAACGACCTCGCTCGCGGCAATCCCGGCACCCTGCGCGGCGTGGTCAAGGACCTGCAGGCCAAGGACGCGCCCGCCAAAGACAAGCCGGAACCTGAAGCGGAAACGGCGGAGGCGAAGCCGGATGCCGAACCCGCCGCGGCGAAACCGGATACGGAGGCCGTGACGGACACGGGCGAGCCGGCTCCGTGGGGCGCGCGCAACGACGACGGTGAGGCGGTCGATGCCGGGGCGTATGAGAACGGGGACCGGATCATCAACAAGGACGGCGTCGAGTTTGTGAACCAGGATGGCCAGTGGGTCGAGACCGGCGACAACCGCGGCGCGTATGACGCCGACTCTGACAAGGGCGGTATCGAGGCGGTTCCGACGCCTTCGATTCCCGACCTGGGCCTGGACGAGAACGGCAACGCGGCGGATCAGCAGACGGCCGGTGACGAGTCGGTGGCGGACGACGAGGCCGGCGATGACGAAACGGCCGAAGAGGACGTGGCTGATGCGGACGAAGACTCCGGCGACGACGAGGCGGAAGACGGGGAGGTCTCGGACGCGGATGGCGACGGCGAGGATGATTCCGAGTCGGATGATCTGGCCGAGGGCGAAGCGGATATGCCGGACATGGAAGAGGACGAAGAAGGGTCCGACGATGAGGGCGGTGTTCTCGACGGATACGCCGGTGATCGCGAGGAGGATGCGGGCCATCGCGGGAAGACCGGCTTAAACACGATGGGCAAGGTCATGCAGATCGCGAGAGCCTCCACGGCAGGAGATCAGGAGGTGGCTAACGCCAACCGGACCATCAGTAATGCGGGTGAAGATTTCAACACGACCCGGAATCAAGCTGCGTCCGATGCGGCCGCCGGCGATCGCGCGGACAGTTGGGGCACGAAAATGGGCGATTCCATTCAGCAGGGCTTGGAACAGGGTCTCGGGCAGGCCGCTACGGCGGTCGGCTCCGCCGCGGCCGACCAGGTGACCGGGCAGGTTTTCGACGGCGGAAAGAAGGATGAGCCGGAGAGCGGCGGATCGAGCGAGGGCAGTGGCGAGGGAGAAAGCGGCGGATCCACATCGGGCGCCACTATTTCCGGCGGGGGCGGTTCCGGGGGTGGAGGTGGATCGGGGGGGGGGGGGGGGGGGTGGGGGTGGGGGGGGGGGGGGGGGGGGGGGCGGTTCCGACGTCTATGCCGCCTCCGTCCGGTGGGGCTGGTGGAATTGGCGTAAGTGGAGAGAGTGGTGGCGGTCTCCCTGAAAGCGGCGGCGTTGGATCTTCGCCGCTTCCTTCGCCGACGTCCTCGCCGTCGGGTGGAAATGTCAAGCTGGTGTGTATGAAGTGCTCCTACGAGTTCATGCCGCCGGCCGATGGTTCAACAACGTGCCCGCAGTGCGGCGGCGCCACGATACCGCAGACGATCTGGGATCCGTCGCAGGCGCCCGGTGCCACAGCGACAACAACGCCGACTCCCGCGCCAACCCCTGCGCCGGCTCCGGCACCCGAGCCTCCGAAAGGCTGGAAATGCCCCGTGTGCGGGAGTTATGACACCGTCTTTTCCAACACGCATCCCCTGTATGGAGATGTGTATCACTGCAACGGGTGCGGCGGCGCCGTGCATAATGTCTATTAAGCACGGCTAAATCGTAGCCCATTCATTTATAATGATTTATGAAGTGAACGCGAGTCCGGGCTCGGGCCGTTGTTATTGGCTGGACAGTTCAGCTTTTCGGAGTAGGAAGGGGTTTGGGGCGTGGCGGTAGCGGAGGGTTCAGCCATGAAATTTCGGAATCCATTCTATTCGGTCCAAGCGCGGATGATGCTTCTTCTCGTCGCGCTTGCGTGGCCGGGCAACCAGGTTTTTTCTGCGGAAGAAGAATCCGCGAGATCGGTTGCCGAGTCGCGTGCGGCGCAGGCGCAGGAGCTGAGCAACCTTCGCGAGGAATACGCCGCAAAAGCCCGCCAGCCGGGCGCCGACCAGGCGAAGCTGTTGTCCGAGTACAAGGCCCGGTACGAAGCCATCCGGCAGAAGTTTCTCGCCGCGGATACGCGCGCGGCTGAAATCCAGGACATCAAGGATCGTTTCCGGGGCGAGATCGAGAATACCGGAAGCAATCCGAAGGACGTGCGGGCGGACGTTGATCTGGCGGCAAGGAATGAGCAAGCCGCGAGGACTTTGGCGGAAGAATGGCGCGCGAAGGGCGACGTTGTCGTGGAGACCCCCACGAAGTATGTGAACCAGACGCGCGATGCCACGCTCTGGCGGCCCGAAACGCCTGAAATCAAGCAGGCCAAGGTGGAGGACCTCGATGCTTTTTCCACCGAAGGGGGACAGGAGGGTACGGGCAACAAGTCCGCCGTTCGCGACGAACTCGGCTGGCAGATCGACAACGAAAAGAAGCTCCTGCACGCCCAGAACGACGGCGATCTCAAGACGGGCGCCAAGAGCGTGGACAAAGCCGCCGAGGCCGCCGGCCGGAAGGCGCAGAATCCCGAATTCTACAGGAAGGCCGAAGTCCTGCGCCAGTACGGCGATGACGTCCAGGCCGGCATCACCGACCTCGCCGACACTCCCGAAGTCCGCAAGCAGAAGCTCGATGCCTGGAGGGAAGAAGCGCGCATTGAGATGGATAAGTCCCGCGCCGTGGCCGAACGCCGCAGCGCCCTGCGCGACGATGTCCGGGCGGATTTCCAGAGAGCGCTCGAGAATGCGACGCCCGCCGATCCCGCCAACCGTGACGCCAACTTCCGCGACAGCGCCGCCATCGGCGACGAGCGCGTCCGCGTGCGCGAGTCGAATCTCGCCGCCGAACGCATGAACGAGACGCTGCGCGCGGAGAGCGGCGGAAAAACGACGATTGAGGCGGGCGGCAGAGGTTCGACGGTTCGCGAAGGAACGACGACGCGCATCGGAGAGCCAGCGCCAGATGTGGTCACCACCATCAAGCCGGGGGAGGCAGGTCCGATCGCGCGCAACACGACGATCGGCCAGCCGTCGCCGCAGGCGGCGGAAAGCGTGGCGGGGTCCGTTCCGGATTCGTCCGGCGTCGGCGACGTGGTGCCCGTAGAACCGCCGGGCTCTCTTTCCTCTTCGGCCGGCTCATCCGGCGGACGGCCCAGCCTCGATCAGTTCACGCCGAAGATCGATCCGTCGCAGGTGCAGATGCCTGGGCGGATCGAGCGAACAACCCGTTACGTTTCGGGCGATCCTGCCTTGGCCGATCTCGCCGAGCCCGGCGTCAAGCACGTGCAGGCCCCTCCGCCGAATCCGGAACTGGCGGAGCTTGTCCGGAACATTCCATCACAGCCCTCGAAGCCGGCGGCTCCCGTGGATGTTCAAATGCCGGGTCCCGTTGAGCGGCCGACGCGCTACGTCTCGGGCGATCCGGCGCTGGCCGATCTCGCCGAGCCCGGCGTCAAGCACGTGCAGGCCCCTCCGCCGGACGCGGACCTCGCAGCGCTCGCGCGGGGCGACTACAAGCCGCCTGCCCGGTCAGGAGGCGCGAACGCGGGCGAGCAGACGGTTCTGAGTTCGGGAAGCCAGGGCCCCAATCTTGGCGAAGGCACGCCGACCACGGTGAAGGGAACGGAAACGAGGCTCAGTTCCGGCAGCACGGGTCCGAACATGGGCGAAGGTACGCCGACGAAACTTCAGCCTGCTGACACGAGACTCAGTGCGGGAAGCAGCGGTGCCAACCTGGGAGAGGGAAGTCAGACCCGGCTCAGCGGTGTGCAGCCGGAAGCGACTACGGCCATCGAGCCCGGCGGTTCGGGGCCGAGGGTGGCTGAAGGATTAACGACGCGCGCCGGAGGGCCAGCCGCCAACACCGCGATCGAACCGGGCGGCTCAGGCCCGCAAGTGCGTTCGGGCACGAAGACGGCTCTGGGCGAAGCGTCCGTTTCTTCCGCCGGCGGAGTCAACCGGCCCAGCCTTCAGGATTTCGCGCCGCAGATCGATCCCTCGCAGGTGCAGATGCCGGGGCGCGCGGAGCCGACAGTGAAATACGTGAAGGGGGATCCCGTTCTCGCGGATTTGGCCGAGCCGGGAGTGAGGCACTTGCAGGGCGGGCCGGCTCCGGGCGATCCGACACTGGCGGACCTGCTCAAGGGAGGCAGCAAGCCTCGCGGCGGTGGGGCGGGCGCTGCGGCAGACACGGTGATCGGCGGAGAAGGGTCCGGCGGCGCGCGTGCGGGCGAGGGAACCCCGACGAAAGTCGGGCAGGCGCAGACGACGATCAACCCTGAAGGTCCGGGCGGGCCGAACAGGGGCGAGGGGAGCACCACCAAGGTTCGCGAAGGCGCCGGGTCGACGGAAGCAGCCGGCCCCAAGGCGGAAGGTCCCAGGATTCGCAAGATTCTAAACGTGGCGAACGAAGTAGTCGGCGGCATGGCCGTCGCCGGCCAGCTTGGCGAAGCCGGCACGAAACAGGCCGGCGATGTAATTGACGAGAACAGGGATTTCACGGTGGGCGATGCGGGCGAGGCCCTGGTGGAAGGCGCCGGCATTCCGAGCATGTACCAGATGGGCCGCGACATCTCGGCCGAAGAGCAGATCCGGGTGCAGCAGGGGCAGCAGGGGCAAGCCGCCGCGCTGGGCCGCACGTACGTGCGGATGGCTGACAAAATGGCCCATGAAATGATCAACGATCCGGTTGACCGTGCCATCGCCGAGGAGGAAGCGCGCGCGGCGGCGGCCGGCGAGGAGCCCGACTACACGCGCAGCACATACAATGCCGCAACGGACGTCGGCGGCAAGTTCACGGGGCTTGGAGCGCTCGCGAACGCGGTCGAGGAAACGACGACGTGGGACGAGCGCGCCGACTACGCGGCCCAGCGCGGCGCGATGGACCAGTTTGTGGACGAGAACGTGGGCCGCAGTTCCACCCGCATCCGCAACCTGCAGGGCGAGATCGAACAGCTGAGCCTCACCGGCGACATGAACGATCCCGACACTGCCGCGCAGATCGAGCAGCGCATCGCGCAGATGGACGCCGAGTACGACAAGCTGAACCGCGTCTCGGGCATGGCCCAGCGCACGCTCGGGCAGGAGTCGGCCCAATCCGTCGACCAGCAGATCGCCAGCCTGCCGCGCCGGGATGATTTTACGGGTTACATCGACGAGAACGTCACTGCGCGGGGCGGGAAGATCGATTCGACCCGGCCCGCGGGCACGGAGCGCGCCACGGCGCCGGGTTCGGACACCGGAGCGCAGGCGGACCTCGATATCGCGCCCGCGGATGAGCAGAGACTGGTGAACTCGACAGCCTCCGCCGGGCTGACGACGGTCGGATCGCCGCAGCAGGCCGGCGCGCCTTCGCTGACGGACGCGCTTCGCGGCATCGGCGACCGGATCAAGAACGAGGCGGAGAACCAGGTCATCAAGGAGGTCACGAGCAATCCTCAGCCGTACGTGCGCGGCGCCCTGCAGGGGCTTAACGCGGAGAGCGACGACTCGCGGCGCATCCGGCAGATGTACAATTCCGCGCCCGAGGGCAGCGACGACCGCAGGCAGTTGAACGGACTCTTCGAACAGCTTCGTGACGCGCGGACACCGGAGCAGCGCGCCGCGGCCCAGGCGGAAATCGAACGCTGGTCCGACAAGTACCCGCCCCCGGCGACAGCGCCGGCGACGGTGCCCGTCCTGCCGACCAAGGACGATCTCCTGACCGATCGCAACCAGAGCGCCGACAGGGTCCGGCAGCACAACGAATATATCAACCAGCTCCAGCAGAACGGCGGCAGCAAAGAGGATATTGAGTCGGCTCAGTGGATCCGCGACCAGGAGCAGCAGCGTCTGGAGGGGTATGACCGGAGCTTGAGCAGCGGCGAATTCCAGCAACCTGCCGCGCCCGCGGAATCGTCCGCGCCGCCTTCGCCCGCGACGACTGCGTCCACACTCGCGCCGGCCGGCGCGGCGCCCGAAGAGGTGCCGGCCGAACCGGAGGAGCCGAGGTCGGCGAGCGGCTACACCGCGGGCCAGCTGCAGAACGACAACTACAACATGCAGAACCTCGCGGACGATGCGCAGAACCGGATCAACAACCTGCAGCAACAAATGGCCGACAGCCACAACAGCACTGAACGGCGCGATCTCCAGGAACAGATCGACAAGGAGCGCGCGGAGCTGAACAGCCTCCAGGAGCGCATTGACGGGAACAATGCCGAGCTGACGGAGATGGGCGCCGAAACGGGAGACGGCGTCAAGCCGCCGCCGTCGCCGTGGACCGAGGAGCAGTTGCAGAACGACAACTGGAATATGCAGAACCTGGCCGAGGGCACCCAGAACCGGATCGACAACCTCGAGCAGCAACTTGCGGCGAGCCGTGACGGCTCCGAGCGCAGGGATCTTCAGGAGCAGATCGACAAGGAGCGCGCGGAACTGAACAACCTCCAGGAGCGCATGGATGGGAACGACGCCGCCCTGACCGCGATGGGCGCGGAGCCGGGCACCGGCGAGCAGGTCGAGATCGGGCCATGGTCGCAGGAGCAATTGGAGAACGACAACTGGAACATGCAGAACCTTGCGGAGCGCACGCAAGGACGGATCGACGATCTTGAGCAGAGGATCAGGGACAGCCGCGACGGTTCCGAGCGCCGGGATCTTCAGGAACAGCTGGATCGAGAGCGGGCAGAACTGGGCGGGCTTCAAGAGAGAATCGACGGGAACAACGAGCAGTTGGGCGCGATGGCGGCCGCCGGCGGTGCCGGAGAGGAAGAGCAGGGGGACACCGAGGGGCAGGACGACAGCTCCGAGTCCGCCGCCGAATCGGCCGGTTCGTCCGTGTTCGACGGCGCCGGCGCCGACTCTGCCGATGCCACAGATGAAATGTGGACAGAGGACGAGCCTGCCGGCGACGAAGAATCGGATGTTGATGACGAGCCGGACGCCGATGGTGAGCAACTGGCCTCCGATGAACCCGAGTACGGCGAGGGCGACGACGGGTACGATTCCGGGGATGTGGATCCAAACACCGAAGGGGGCATCCAGCAATTTGCCGAAGCCACGGAGAGCCGTCTGGGCGCGGACGGGAGCGCCGAGATGAATATCATCAGGGTATCGTCGGACGGGCGCATTGCCGAGACTCGCAGCGATGCCGAGGCAAACAACGCGGACAACATCCGGGATCAGGGCGGCGCGGAAGCCCAGCAGACCGTCAACGAAGCCGCGACGGAAGTCGCCGCCGGCGATCGCCAGGACAGTTGGGGCAATGTGATTGGGAATTCCGCGCAGACGGGCTTTGAACAAGGCGGCCAGGCGCTCGGTACTGCGCTGGGAGGGTCCGGCGCGGATCATGTATCGGGCCAGGCCTTCGGGTCGAAACCGTCTTCCGGTTCGGATTCCGGCAGTGGTGAAGGCAATGAAAACGGCGACGACGCGGGCCAGGGCGATGCCGTCGCAACGGGTTCGTCTCCCGCCGTCCCGCCGCCCGCGCCCCCTCCGGTCAGCATGCCCCCGCCGTCTTCTCCTTCGCCGGCGCCGGCCGCGCCTTCGACGCCTTCGTCCGGCTACGGTAATTGTCCCAGATGCAATATTCCTTTTATCCAGTGTTCGGATGGCGCCTGGCGATGTCCGAATTCGGCATGGGTGAGGCAGAATCCCGGCGGGGCACGGCCACCCGCAGCGCCCGCTCCCGCTCCGACGCCGGTGGTGGTGCCGAGTCCGACCTATGGGCCGCTGTTGCAGCAGACGCAACCGAACCTGACGCCTGTCCAACTGAACGCGGCTGGCGAGCCGATGTTCGCGCCGGGGCAGAATTTCGGGAACACGTACCCGGTTCCCTACGGAGGTCCCACCCGGTAATCGGATGGCTTCGGCTCCTGCATGATTGTATTTGGCTATTCAGTTTGTTATCAACGCTTTCATACGGAACGGAGGGAACGCGCATGCGCGTATCATTGCGGACACTGGGTTCGATCATTGTCATTTCCATCCTGGCCGGTTGTGCATCAACCGACGAGAAGTACTTCCTCGAAACCGACTCCGACGCCAATGTGTACGTGGCGCCCTCCGGCTGTCGCAGCATTTCCAAGATCGCGATCATGCCGTTCAAGGGGCCGACGGAGTTGATCGGTCAGTCGGTGTCCGACATGTTCGTGACCGAGATCCTCCGGTCCCAGTACTACGAGCTGGTTGAGCGCAGCCAGATGGCCAACGTGCTGAACGAGTCCGAACTGGCGCTGTCGGGCCTTTCCGCGACCAAGGCCGCGGAAGTGGGCGGAATGATGGGCGCGGATGGCGTGATGATCGGCACGGTTTCGGAGTACGAAACCGTCGCGCACCGCGGGAAGCCCATCCCGGTGGTCGGCATTTCGGCCCGGCTGATCGACTGCAAATCCGGCAAGATCATATGGAGCGTGGATCTGGCAAAGCGGGCGTCGTCGGGCGGCATGACGCTGTCGGAACACGGCCGCGACGTGGTCCATGAAATGATGGCGGGCCTGTACAGGAAACTGCGAAGCGCGAGGTAAACGAACATGCATCATCCTCTTCGAACCGTCTTTGCCGCCGCGGCCGCCGCCTTGCTTTCCTTCAAGGTCCTGGCCGCATCCGCGCCGCACGTCATGCTCCTGATCGACGAGAAAAGCCTGGGCACCATCGCCACGTCCGAAATCGAAGCGATGGCCGTGCAGATGCTGCTGGACAACAACCTCCGGGTCGTGGACCAGGACATGGTCCGCGCGAATCTGAAGAAGGACCAGCAGATGCTGAAATCCGTCGGCGACAACCGCGGCGCGGCCGCGCTGGGCCTGCAGTACGGCGCGGAGATCATCATCGTGGGCGAGGCGGTGGCCAAGCCGTCCGCGCGCCGCATCGCCGAGAGCAATCTCCGGACGTACCAGGCCGTGGTCACCCTTCGAGCGATCCGGACGGACAACTCGCAGACTCTCGGGTCGGCGTCCGAGACGGCATCCATCGTGGCGCTTGAAGATGTGGGCGGGAGTTCGCAGGCCCTGAAGGGGGCCGGGAAACCGGCGCTTGAGAAGCTGATTCCCGCGATGGTCGCGAAGTGGGAGGCCGTCGGCGGCTCGGAGGGCGGCAATTCGATCAACGTGACCATCGGCGGGATCGACCAGGCGTGGAAGCTCAAGGCGGTCCGCGAGTGTCTGCGCGGCATGACCGACGTCATCGTGAACGTCGTCCAGCGCAGTTACACGGCGGGCATGGCGGTGTTCGAGGTCGAATCGGTGGTCCCCACCCAACAGTTGTCCGAGAAACTGGTCATGGCCGCGCCGTCGGGCCTGAAGTTCCAGGTGCTGGATGTGGGCGCGGCGAAAATTCAGATCCGGGCCGTGGCCGCCAAGTAGGGAGGGTCAATCATGTCATCCTTCTGCAAACAGGCGCTCGTCGCCGTTCTTTCAATCCTGGCTGTTTCCGCGTTCGCTTCGGTTGACGAAGCCTCTCTCGACGCCTCCGTGCTCGGGCAGTGCTATCTGAAATTCATGCTCTTCCAGCAGGTGGCCGCGCAGGCGGACACAGTCGCCGCCGCCGCGCCGCAGGCGGACCAGGATCAGATCAAGAAGGCGGCGGCCGATTGGTCGGCGGCGAAGACGCGCTCGGTCCGCACGATGCTGACGGCACGCTTCCCGGACGACGCGCGGGCGAAGTTCGAGCAGTTTGTGGCGGATTACACCACGGCGGAGAAAGCCGGCGATCCGCAGTTTCTTGCCCGGATCAGCGAAGCGTTTGGTTTCTCGCCCGCGCCCGCCGACTACGCTTCCCTGCGCAAGTCGGCGATCGATTCCTTCCTCCAGCCGGACATGGCCGAAGGCTCTAAGTGGCTCGGTGAAATACAGACGTGGGTCGACGTCCGCGGCAAGACGCCCGGCACGCCCGACTTGGCCGTCTGGCTGACGCGCGACCAGCCGGCGGCGGCACCGGCGAAACCGGCGAAGAAGAAACCGGTCAAGAAACCGGACTCGCTGGAGGCGGCCGAGGCGGGCCTCGGCGAATTCACGGCCGGGGAGGAAGAGGTCTCCAACCCGCTGGACAGCTTCGACGAGATGCGCAAGAACCGCAGCGAGAGAAAACTTGAAGAGGCGCAGGCCGGGATGGAGCAGGTGGCGAGCGAGCGCGAGGCGGCCGAGCAGGAATACGCCGCCAAGAAGACCGCCGCGGCCCAGGCCGAAGCGGAGGCGATGAAGCGGCACGCCGACAAGCTGGCCGCCACGGAAAAGGACGCTTTGGAGCAGAGGAAGAACAGCTGGGTCAACCGGCTGAAATCCATCGTGGGCGCGACTGTCAGCGCGGCCACCGGGGCGTTCACGGGCGGCATCGGCACGCGCGCCGGACAGGAAGCCGCCAACGCCATTTTTGAATCCAATTAAGAGCCGGTTCGCAATCCCATGGAGGCCATGACGCGAGTTGTTGTGCGGAAGCAAGGAAGGACCTCTGCGGGCCTTTTCATTGTACAGCCGCCTTGTCCGGCGCACATCGATCAGCCATCATGGGCGCCAAGCGTCTTCGGATAGTTCCCGGCATGTATATTCGCTTGTCATGGGGGTTGCTCGCGTTATGGCTGTGCGCAGGCGCATGCTCTGCAGAAGCACCATCACAGCCGGCGCCTGAAAACGGCACGTGGACCGAAGTCGACAAGGCGCGCCTCGACCTGGACGCGGTGACCGAGCGCGGCCGGCAGATCCTGGAACTGCCCGGCATCGACTGGAAGCACGCGCAGACGCGGCACTTCGTCATTCATTACGAGCAGGCGATCTTTGCCCGGAAGGTCGCTCGCATGGCGGAGTTTTTCTACTCGTACATCGCGCAGGATCTGCAGGGCGCGCAGGACCACGTCAACGGGCGGTCGCACATCTTCATCTTCCGCTCCGAGAAGCGCTGGCGGGAGTTCCTTCAGACCATGGGGGATGTGCCGGACTGGATCTTTTCGCAGGTCTCGGGCACGGTCATGTTCCTCCAGCAGGCGGAGAACACCTCTTCCAGCGGCGACGTGCTGGCGCACGAGACGACGCACCTGGTCGTCAACCGCTTTTTCAAGAAGCGCTGTCCGCTCTGGCTGAACGAGGGGTTGGCCGAGTACTACGGGGAGTTCGCCTACTCGGCGTACAAGGGCGTCAAGAAGAGCAAGCGCGCCCAGTTCGGCCGGCTGGCGAATCCGTTTCCACTGGATGAGCTGTTCAGCCTCCGGGCCTATCCCCAGGAGGACGCCGCCGTGCGGTCCTTCTACGCGACGGCCAAGTACGCCGTGGCGTTTCTGCTCCTGGAGTTTCCGCCCGCGGACTTCCTTCCGTTTGTCGAAGACCTGATGAACGATGTGGCTCCGGAGAAGGCGCTCCTCAAGAACTACCGCCTGAAATCCATGGACGACTTTCGGAAGCGGTTCAACCGGTTCGCGTCCTGAGGCAGCAGCCGGTTGTTGGTTGTCCGCCGCTCTGTCTCCGCAACCGACAACCCGGCAACGCAGCGACCCGCAACAGCCTCCCACTTTCCTCTCGATAGCCCTCGCTGTTTTGCGGTATGGTCACCCCAACTTGAGGAGGGCCATGCCGTGGCCATGTATCGAGACAATCCGCTTAAAAGTGTTTCGTGGGATGCGTTCCAGAAACTGGAGACCGGGGAAAAGGGCCCCTATTTTCTGCGTAACGGGCGGCCGTACCATGCGCTGGTCGCCCAGCAGTTCGACCGGCCAACGCTTGACCGGCTCTGCGAACTGGCGAGCCGCATCCGCCGCATCGCGAAGACGCGCGGCGGCCTGCTGTTCCTCCAGGACCTGCTGTCCGAGAAGCGGGCGATGCTGTACTTCGCCCAGCCGTCCACCCGCACGTTCCTTTCGTTCTACGCGGCGTGCCAGATTCTCGGCATGCATCCGGCCGAAGTGCGCGACACGGCGACGTCGAGCGAGCTGAAGGGCGAGTCGCCCGAGGATTCCGTGCGGACGTTCAGCTCGTACTTCGACATGATCATCATGCGGCACTCGGTCGGCGGGTTTGCCGAGCGGATCGCGTGGATGCTGTCGAACACGGAGCGGCCGGTGCCGGTGGTCAACGCCGGCTCGGGCAAGGACCAGCACCCGACGCAGGCCCTGCTGGATGTCTACACGCTCCAGCGCAGTTTCGAGAAAATCGGCGGGATCGAGGGGAAGAAGATCGCGTTCGTCGGCGATCTCGCGCGGGGCCGCACGGTGCGCTCGCTCGCGTGGCTGCTGACGCAGTACCGCGGCGTGAAGCAGTACTTCGTCGCGCCGGAACAGCTGCAGATCGGCGCGGACATCCTGGAACTGCTCCGCAAGGCGGGCATGGAGTTCGAGGTCTGCTGCGACTTCGACAAGATCATCCCGGAAGTGGACGCGATCTACATGACGCGCATCCAGGACGAGTGGGACAAGGCGCACGAGAGCCAGGCGATCGACACCAGCCGGTTCTGCTTCACCGCGGCGCACCTGGAGAAGCTGAAGCAGACGGCGGTACTGATGCACCCGCTGCCGCGGCGCAAGGAAATCGACCCGGCGGTCGACTCCGACCACCGCGCAGTGTACTGGCGGCAGGTGCGCAACGGCATGTGGATCCGCGCCGCGCTGATCCTGAGTATTTTTGAGCGGGAAAGTGAAGTGGACCGGTATTATCAGGACCTGACAAGCTAATGACCAATGTTCAAGCTCCAATGACCAACCCGTCATTGGGTCATTCATTGGGCATTGGGACTTGGTCATTGAGCATTCGGAAGAGAGGCACGTTATGTTGCATTTAATATCATTAAGCGACTGGCCTTCGGCGTTCATCGAGGAAGTCCTCACCCTCGGCGACGACGCGAAGAAGAACCCGGGGAACTACCTCAACGCCATGCGGCGGAAGACCCTGATGATGATCTTCGAGAAACCGAGCCTGCGGACGCGGATCTCGTTCGAAACGGGCATGAGCCAGATGGGCGGGCACGCCATTTTCTACGACACCAGCACGTCGCCCCTCGGCGCGGGCAAGGAGAGCGTCGAGGACACCGTCAAGACGGTCAGCCGGTACGTGGATATGATCATGGCGCGGCTGTTCGAGCATTCGAAGGTCGAGGAGATGGCGAAGTTCGCCACGGTGCCCGTCATCAACGCGCTGACGAATTTCTCGCATCCGTGCCAGGTCCTCGCGGACCTCATGACAATCCGCGAGAAGAAGGGGCGGTTGAAGGGGCTGACACTGGCCTATCTCGGCGACAGCAACAACAACGTCACCCATTCCCTGCTGTATGGCTGCACGAAAATGGAGATGAATATCCGGGTTGGCTGTCCCGCGGGCGACCAGTTCATGCCCCATAAGAAGGTGTTCAGCGAGGCTGTCCGCATCAGCAAGAAGGCCGGCACGGAAGTGAAGATCACGCACGACCCGATCGAGGCGGTCCAGGGCGCGGACGTGGTCTACACGGATTCGTGGATGAGCTATCACATCCCCGCGCACGAGCTGAACGAGCGGGTGCGGATCTTCACGCCGTTCCAGGTGAACGCGAAACTGATGAAGCAGGCCGCGAAGGACGCCCTCTTCATGAACTGCCTGCCCGCCCTCCGGGGCTACGAGCAGAC
>CALMZY010000387.1 GCA_937870865.1 uncultured Lentisphaerota bacterium
CTGGCCGTCCGGCGCTCCCACCATTGTAAAGCTATTGCGGTTACACAACACTAGCCCGGGCTCGTCTTCTTGTCACCCGGTCTCCGGGTGCGGTACATTCCACTCCCATGACGGATGCGGAGATCAAGTCGGAGTTGATGCGCCTTTACGGCGATGCGGCTCGCGAGTTCGGTTTTCCCCCGGGCGTCCTGGTCCGGGATTTCGAACGGCACCGTCATACGCTCAGGCTGATTCGCCGGTTCGCCCCCCTGACCACGCACAGGCGTGTTCTGGATATCGCGGCGGGCTGGGCGATTCCTTCGCGCTTGCTGCGGAAGGAAGGCTATGAAGTCCAGCTGACGGATTCGACGGCGATTGGAGGCCTGCCCGTTTGCGAATACAACAGGAAGACCTTCCCGTTGACGCTCATCAATGATTTGGAGCGTGACGCGTTGCCCTTTGCGGAAAATGCGTTCGACCTCGTCCTGTGGCTGGGAACCATTGAGCACCTTCAGAATTCGCCCAAACGCGTTCTCCAGTGGATCCATGGGATCCTGAGGCCCGGCGGCATCCTGCTGATCGATACTCCGAACATCCTTGAATTACGGAAGAGAGTCATGATGCTTTTCGGGCGTTCCATCATGCCGCACATGAAATTCATCTACGATGCACCGAGGCATTCGGATCATCACTTCGAGTATACGAAAGACGATCTTGAGTTTGTAGCCGGCCGGAGCGGTTTCGCGGTGGCGTATTGCGAGGCGGTTGACACGATTTCGGGCATTACGATCAAGAAGAGGCTGAAGTACAAAGATCGGACCGAGTTGGAAACGCAGGGCGCGCAAATGACGCAGTTCGTGCCGGGCTTCGATCCCTTGAACCTCTACAGTTATCTGAAACTGCCATTCGCGCTGTGGGTCCGGATGGCGCCTTCCCTGCGCGACACGCTGTTCCTTGTTGGCCGCAAAGACGCCCCGAGGCCTCCGTGACAGAGGCCTCCGCCTCATGTTTGAACTGTACAGAATTGGATGACTTTGCCATGGTCTGACGCAGTCGTTCCGGAGAGGAAATTATGACCCAGAAAAATCCCCAACCTGTTGCCGTGGTGACCGGGGGCGCCGGGTTCCTCGGCTCCCACCTTTGCGATTACCTTCTTGCCCAAGGGCACCAGGTGATCTGTCTGGACAACCTGATCACCGGAAATCTGGCCAACATCGAGCATCTCGCCGGCAAGCCGAACTTCAAGTTCATCAAGCATGATGTGACGGAGTTCATCTATCTGCCCGGCGCCGTCGACGTCATCTTTCACTTTGCGTCGCCCGCCAGCCCGATCGACTACCTGGAACTGCCGATCCAGACGTTGAAGGTCGGCGCGCTGGGTACGCACAAGGCTCTCGGCCTCGCGCGGGCCAAGAAAGCCCGATTCCTGCTGGCCTCCACGTCGGAGGTCTATGGCGATCCGCTTGTACATCCGCAGCCCGAGACGTACTGGGGTAACGTCAATCCGATCGGGCCGCGCGGGGTGTACGACGAGGCCAAGCGGTTCGCGGAAGCCATGACCATGGCGTACCACCGGGTTCACGGGGTTGACACCAAGATCGTTCGCATTTTCAACACGTACGGGCCCCGGATGCGGCCCAACGACGGCCGCGTGGTTCCCGCGTTCATCGCCCAGGCCCTCAAAGGGGAGCCGATGACCGTGTTTGGCGACGGAAAACAGACGCGCAGTTTCTGTTACGTTTCAGACCTGATCGAAGGCATATACCGGCTGGCGAAAAGCGAGGGCCACGATCCGGTCAACATCGGGAATCCACGCGAGATGAGCGTGGTGGAATTCGCCGAGAAGATCCGGGACCTTTGCGGCAGCCAATCGACCATCGTTCACAAACCCCTGCCGGTGGACGATCCGAAGATCCGCCAGCCTAACATCAGCAAGGCCAGGTCTTTACTGAACTGGGAACCGAAAATGGACCTCGAGAAGGGGCTCACGCTGACCATCGAGTATTTCCGTGCCCTGATCGACAAGGGTCACGTTTAGGCTCTTGCCACCATTGCGAGCCTTGCCTATCATGAGGCCATAAAGCAGGGGGCGTACCATGCGATTGAAATACACCAAGAAGGACGGAACCCAGATGGAGTTCGAGCTGAGTGAACGTCCCATCACCATCGGGCGCAGTCCCGAGGCTGATGTGGTGATTCTCGATGAGAAGGCGTCCCGTATTCATTGCGGCATTCGCCTCTGGGATGGCGAGTTCTACGTGAAGGACTTGAAGTCCCGCAACGGCACTTTTGTGAACGATCAGCGCGTGGACGTAGCCAAGCTCAAGTCCGGCGACCGGATCCGGGTCGGGGGTATCCTCTTCTCGTTCGAGCAGGACCCGAACAAGAGCGCCGGCGTGGCCTTGCAGGAAATGGAAGAAGAGATGGCCCAGGGCAAGGGCTACAGCACCATTCTCCAGGAAATCGTGGGCGGGCTGGAACAACCGACCTCGTCGGGACCCACCGTGGAGATCAACGCCCCCGAAACTCAGCCGCAGTCGCCCATCAAGGTCAAGACCCGCAAGCCGAGCCCGTAGTTCCTCTGCCGGATCTTACTTCTTCTCCGCGTCGGAACTTGCCTTCTCTTCGGTTCCCGCCTCTTCCACCTCGTCGTTCTCCGGTTCCACGGTTGTGGCCGACACGAGTTTGTCGCCCGCCTCCAGGTTGATCAGGCGGACGCCCTGGGTGTTTCTGCCGATGGTACGGATGTCGCTCACCGGCATGCGGATCATCTGGCCCTGGCTCGTGATCAGCATGATGGCGTCGTTGTCGTGGACCGTGTGCGCGCCGACGACCTCGCCGTTCCGCTCCGTGGTCTTGATCGTGATCACGCCCTTGCCGCCGCGCGTCTGAGCGCGGTATTCCTCGAAGTCCGTCCGCTTGCCGTACCCGTTCTCCGTGATGACCAGCAGGGTGGCGTTCGCCTCGACGACTTCCAGGCTCTCGACGCGGTCCTCCTTGGCCAGGTCGATGCCCCAGACGCCGACCGTGGAACGGCCCTGGTCGCGGAGCTGGCTCTCGTTGAACCGGATGCTCATGCCCTGCCGCGTGATGATCATCACGTCGTTCGAACCGGCGGTCAGCTTGACCCCGATCAGCTTGTCGCCTTCCTCGACCTCGATGGCGATGATGCCGCCCGCGCGCGGGTTGCTGAACTCGCTGAGGTTGGTCTTCTTGATGATCCCGTTCTCGGTGGCCATGACAAGATGTTCGTTTTCCGAGAACTCGCGGACGCGGATCATCGCGGCGATCTTCTCCTCCGCGCTGACGTCCAGCAGGTTCACCATCGCCTTGCCCCGGGTGACGCGCCCGCCCTCGGGCACCTCGTAGACCTTCTTCCAGTACACGCGCCCCTTCTGCGTGAAGAAGAGGATGTAGTCGTGCGTAGACGCCGTGAAGACGTGCTCGACATAGTCCTCTTCCTTCGTATCCATCCCCACCACGCCCTTGCCGCCGCGCCTCTGCTGGCGGTACGTGCTCACGGGCACGCGCTTGATGTAGCCCGAGTGGCTGATCGTGATCACGCAGCCGCGGTCGGCGATCAGGTCCTCAATGTCGATCTCGCCCTCGTCCGGGACGATGTCCGTCCGCCGCTCGTCGGCGTACTTCTTCCGGATATCCTGCAGGTCGTCCTTCATCACGCCGTACAGCTTTTTCTCGCTGGCCAGCAGGTCGCGCAGGTAGTTGATCAGCTTGATGACTTCCAGGTACTCCGCCTCGATCTTGTCCCGCTCCAGGCCGGTGAGCTGGTACAGCCGCATGTCGAGGATGGCGCTGGACTGGATCTCCGACAGGCCGAACTTTTTCATCAGCGCGAGCTTCGCGATCTCGCGGTCCTTGGACTCCCGGATGACCTTGACCACCGCGTCGAGGTGATCGAGCGCGATCTTCAGGCCTTCCAGGATGTGGGCGCGGGCTTCGGCCTTCTCCAGGTCGAACTTCGTTCGCCGGGTGATGACGTTGAACCGATGCTGGATGAAGCAATGCATCAGTTCCTTGAGATTCATGACCTTCGGCCGGCCGTGGTCGATGGCGAGCATGATCGCACCGAACGTGCTCTCGAGCGCCGTGTGCTGGTAGATGTTGTTGAGAATGACTTTCGGAATGGCTCCGCGCTTGATCTCGATCACGACGCGGATGCCGTCCTTGTCCGACTCGTCGCGGATGTCCGAGATGCCCTCGATGGTCTTCTCGTGGACCAGGTCGGCGATGCGCTCGATGAGAGTGGCCTTGTTGACCGCGTAGGGGATGTCCGTGATGACGATGCTTTCCTTGCCCTGCGCGCCGGATTCGATGCTGGCGTGGCCGCGGACCTTGAGCAGGCCGCGCCCGGTCTCGTACATGGACTTGATCTGGCCCGTGCCGCAGATCATGCCCGCCGTGGGGAAATCGGGGCCCTTGACGAACTTCATCAGGTCGGCGACCGCGGCGTCGGGATTATCGATCAGGTAAATGATCGCATCCACGATTTCGCCGAGGTTGTGCGGCGGGATGTTGGTGGCCATGCCGACCGCGATGCCGGTGCTGCCGTTGACGAGCAGGTTCGGGATGCGGGTCGGGAGGACCTTGGGCTCGTGGTACTTCTCGTCGAACGTCGGCTGGGTATCCACCGTGTTCTTCTCGATGTCGGCCAGCAGCTCTTCGGCCACGTGGTCGAGACGGCATTCCGTGTAGCGGTAGGCCGCCGGCGGGTCGCCGTCGATGCTTCCGAAATTGCCCTGCCCGTCAATCAGCAGGTAGCGGAGCGAGAAATCCTGCGCCATGCGGACCATCGTGTCGTAGACCGCCAAGTCGCCGTGCGGGTGGTAGTTGCCGATGACTTCGCCGACGACCTTGGCGCACTTGACGAAGGGCTTGCTGCGCAGCCAGCCGCGCTCGCGCATCGCATACAGGATGCGGCGGTTGACCGGCTTGAGCCCGTCGCGGGCGTCCGGCAGCGCGCGGCCGATGATGACGCTCATCGAGTAATCGATGTACGCGCGCTGCATCTCCTCTTCGATGTTGATGAAATCGACTCGTTCGTTCTGGGTGTACATGGTTGATCCTCAGATGTCCAAATTTCTCACGTTCAGGGCGTTGTCCTCGATGAACTTCCTTCGGGGCTCGACCTCGTCGCCCATGAGGACGGTGAAGATCTGGTCCGCGCGGTACGCGTCCTCGAGGACCACCTGGAGCATCTTCCTCTTTTCCGGGTTCATCGTGGTTTCCCAGAGCTGCTCGGGATTCATTTCGCCAAGACCTTTGTACCGTTGGATTTCGAGGCCTTTGCGGCCGATATCGCGCACCCGGTCCAGAAGTTCCTTCAACGTGTGGATGGGCGTCTTGCGCTGATCGCTGTCGACCAAGGTGAACAGCGGGCCCTCGTGGCCCACGAGCTGGTCGGCCGAGAAGTTCTTGCTTTCGAGAAACGCGATTTGCTTGGCCAGGGCCGGAGCCGAGTAGAATTCAATCCAGCGGATGCCCTGGTGCTTCCCGTTGCCCTCCTCCCCGCCTTCCGTAAAGATCTCGAGCTGGGTGCCGAGTTTCTTCTCCGCCGCTTCGCGCAGTTTCCGAAGTTCAGCTTCCGTGAACACGTAGTGCTGCTCCGTGTTGCCGTTCTGCTGAATGGTCACGAGATACTGCGGGTACTGCTTTGTCTTCGGATCGCGATGCGAGAGATACTCCTGGAAGTTGACCCCCTTGCGCATGATGCGGTCGGTGATGCGCTCGATCTCGGTGAGGCACTCCAGGACCCCCGCGAGCTGCTGCTCGCTGAACGCTTCCTTGCCTTCCGCGTTCTCGATCTTCACCTCTTCCATGCCCAGCTTGAGCAGGATCTTGGTCAGCTCGGCGTCGCTCTCGACATACTCCTCGTGCTTCTTTCTCTTCACTTTGTACAGGGGCGGCTGGGCGATGTAGACGTAGCCGCGCTCCAGAAGCTGGGGCATCTGCCGGTAGAAGAACGTGAGCAGGAGGGTGCGGATGTGCGAGCCGTCCACGTCCGCATCGGTCATGATGACGATGCGATGGTAACGCGCTTTCTCAATGTTGAACTCGTCCTGCCCGATGCCCGTGCCGATCGCCGTGATCATCGTGCGGATTTCGGTATTGTTCAGGATCTTGTCCAGCCGCGCCTTCTCGACGTTCAGCACCTTGCCCCGAAGGGGAAGGATGGCCTGGAACCGCCGATCGCGGCCCTGCTTGGCCGAACCGCCGGCGCTGTCGCCCTCGACCAGGTACAACTCGGTGAGAGCCGGGTCCTGCTCGGAGCAGTCGGCCAGCTTGCCGGGCAGGGAGCCGCTGTCCAGCGCGCCCTTGCGCCGGGTCAGGTCGCGCGCCTTGCGGGCCGCTTCCCGGGCGCGGGCGGCGAGGACGCCTTTTTCGACAATTCGACGCGCAACGGACGGGTGCTCTTCGAAGTAGATGCCTAGCTCCTCGTTGACGACGGCTTCCACGAGCCCTGCCACCTCGCCATTGCCCAGCTTGGTCTTGGTCTGACCCTCGAATTGAGGGTCCGGCACCTTGACGCTGATGATGGCGGTCAGGCCTTCGCGGATGTCGTCGCCGCTCATCGCCTCGGCATCTTCCTTCAGGAGCTTGTTGGCCTTGGCGTACTGGTTGACCGTGCGCGTCAGGGCCGAGCGGAAACCGCTGAGGTGCGTCCCGCCCTCAATGGTGTTGATGTTGTTGGCATAGGACGAAATGTTCTCTGAAAACATGTCGCTGTACTGAAGCGCGATCTCCACCACGATCTTGTCTTTTTCCTTCTCGAAGTAGATCACCTTCGGATGGAGCACGTTCTTGTTCTTGTTCAGGTGCTCGACAAACTCCGTGATCCCGCCCTTGTAACAGAAAGACTCCTCGCGCGCGGGCTCCTCCTGCTTCAACTTGATTTCGAGCCCCTTGTTCAGGAAGGCCAGCTCGCGCAGACGCGCGGCCAGGATGTCGTAGTTAAATTCGACGACGGGGAAAATCTCGCGGTCCGGGAAGAAGGTGACCTTTGTGCCGGAGCTCTTCGTTTTGCCGATCGCCTCCAGCTTCGTCACGGCCCGTCCGCGCTCGTAGCGCTGGTGATACACGTTTCCATCGCGCCGCACTTCGACTTCCAGCCACTCGCTCAGCGCGTTGACGCACGAGACGCCGACGCCGTGCAGCCCGCCCGAAACCTTGTAGCTGTCGTGGTCGAACTTGCCGCCGGCGTGGAGCATCGTGAGAACGACTTCCACGGCCGGTTTCTTCTCCGTGGCGTGCATGTCCACCGGGATGCCGCGCCCGTCGTCGTTCACCGAAACCGAACCGTCCGCGTTCATCTCGACCTGGATCGTCTTGCAGTACCCGGCCAGCGCCTCGTCCACGCTGTTGTCCACGACCTCGTACACGCAGTGGTGAAGGCCGCGAACGCCCGTGTCGCCGATGTACATCGCGGGGCGCTTCCGCACCGCGTCCATACCGCCGAGGACCGTGATCGACTTGGCATCGTACTTGTGGCCGGTCTGATCCGGTGCCGCCTTGGGCAAATTCTCGGACTTTGAAGCGCTGATCTCGACCGCTTCCGGAACGATCTTCGCCGGGGGTGTTTGCGGTTCTTGAGAATCAGTTTTTTCAGTTTTCTTCTGCTGCTTTGACATGGGTAATCAACCTTCCAATTGTGCGTAAAAATGTACCAAAAGAAGCCTCGATTTCGCAAATGGTTAAACGCAAAAAAAGGCGAATTTATACTCGATAAATCAATAGTTTTGTGTCTTTTGGCCGTTCGCGCCTTATGATTTATTTCTTGCCAAAAAACAGGCCGTTTCTCACGGATTTGCGAGAGACATTTTGTCTCAGAAAAAAGGCTTGGCAAAAGCCGGAAAAAACGGTCATAGTATGCGCCCTTGCGGCACTGAAAAAGCCGGTGGGCTATTTGAAAAAGCGAGGGAAGTGTCATGTCATACAGCGCGTCTGATCTGCGAAAAGGTTTGAAGATCGAACTGGACGGTGTTCCGTTCGAAATCGTCGAGTTCCAGTTTGTGAAGCCCGGCAAGGGGCAGGGCATGTACAAATGCCGTATCAAGAACCTGTTGTCCGGCAACACCACGGACAGGACGTTCCGGGAAGTGGATCATATCGACAAGCCGGATATGGAGGAGCGCGAGCTGCATTACTCGTATCCCGAAGGCGACCATTTTGTTTTCATGGACCCCGACACCTACGAGCAGGTGACCATCCCCGCCGAGGCGATCGGCGACCAGAAGTATTTTCTGACCGAGGATCTGAACGTTTCCATCCTGTTCCACAACGGCAAAGCCATCAATGTGTCGCTCCCGAGCTACGTCGAAAAAGTTATTGCCGAAACGGAGCCCGGCGCGCGTGGAGACACGGCGACCAACGTCCTGAAGCCCGCGAAGCTGGCGAACGGATACGAAGTCGGCGTGCCCCTGTTCATCAACCAGGGCGACACGATCCGCATAGACACCCGCACCGGCAAGTACTTCGACCGCGTCAGCAAGGGGTGAAGAGAAACCTGAGGGCTGAAACCTGAAACCTGAGTTTCAACCCGACCCTGCCGAACGCTTGAAGCGCATGGGCCCCGTTCTGGGTATCCGCTCCAAGCTCCTCCGCGTGATCCGCGAGTTCTTCCACGAGCGGGATTTCCTTGAGGTGGAGACCCCCGTCCGGATCCCCGCGCCCGCGCTGGAACTGCATATCGACGCCGAGCCCGCCGGTGAGGCTTTCCTGAGGACTTCGCCGGAGCTTCACATGAAGCGTCTTCTGGCGGCCGGCCATAAACGAATCTTCCAGGTGGGTCCCTGTTTTCGCCGCGGCGAGCGGGGGGACAGGCATCATCCTGAATACACGATGCTCGAGTGGTACCGCGCCGACGCAGACTACAGGGATATTCTCCTGGATACCAAGGGGTTGGTGGCCCGTGCGGCACAGGAGATTCTCGGCAGAACCAACCTGAAATTCAGGGGGTTGGAGATCGAACTGATGCCGGTCTGGGAGTGGGTGCCCGTCACCGAGGCGTTCAAGCAATATGCGGGCTGGGACCCTTCCGTCAACTTCGATGGCGACCGGTTTGATCTGGACATGGTGGACAAGGTTGAGCCGCAACTGCCGCGGAATACCCCCGTCATTCTTGCCGACTACCCGGCAGAGGCGGCGGCGTTGGCGCGGCGAAAGCCCGGAGCGCCGAATCTGGCGGAGCGCTGGGAGTTGTTCATTGGCGGAATGGAGCTGGCGAATGCGTATTCCGAGCTCAACGACCCGGCGGAGCAGCGCGCGCGTTTTGAGGAGTGCGCCCGGCGGAGGAAG
The DNA here is from genome assembly GCA_937870865.1 of uncultured Lentisphaerota bacterium. Taxonomy (GTDB): domain Bacteria; phylum Verrucomicrobiota; class Kiritimatiellia; order CAIQIC01; family JAGNIJ01; genus CALMZY01. The sequence goes on from CALMZY010000387.1 coordinate 9,292, forward strand.
GATTTGGGAAAGCCGGTGTATCCCTTGGACGAAGAATTTCTTGCTGTGATCGCGAGCATGCCGCCGTCCGGCGGAATCGCCCTGGGCATCGATCGCCTTCTGATGCTGCTGACGGACTCGGCGTCCCTGGACGACGTGCTCCCGTTTCGGGACTAGCGGTTCACGCGCTCGATGGCCGTGACGAGATTGTCTCTGAACTCGACGCGAAGTTTTTCGTACTCGTGAGGCACTTCCACATCCGCCCAGACCGTGTCGTGCGTGGTGCGGAAGCCGCCTTGCGGATCGACAATCCGGAAGTCGCCGGTAATCCGCTGCCGTTCCGTTGTGGTATACCTGTCCGTGTACGACCAGACCTCAAACGTGCTTTCGGCCGTCGAGCGCGTGTACTCGCGGTCGGGTTTTCCAAGCGCAATGTAGACCATGTCCTTCGAGTACCCGATCTCCACCTGCCCGGTCCGCACTTTCGACTGAACCTCCGGCGGGAAGCTGTTGAACACCTCAGGGTTCTCCTTGATCCGGGATTCCGGTGTCGCGCAGCCCATGAGAAGGGCGGCGGTCATGGCGGCAAGGCTCAGGCGGGTGGTTGTGCTCATACGTGTTCCCCTGTTTTCAGGCATCATAGGGCATCCTGGGGTTTCTTTCGATACGAAATTGCGTTCGAAAGCCGGGATTGTATAGTTCCGGCATGAAGATGCGCATCCTCGCGTTTCTTGCCGTCCTGGCCGCGACGGCCTGCTTGGGACAGCAGGCACAGAATCACTTCGAGGTGTATCCGCTGGGCCTTTCCGATCCGGAGTCTTCGGCCGAGGTGGTCCGGACCATCGTCGGTCCCGCCGGAAGCGTGGTTGTTGACGCGGGCAATCATCGGCTCCTGGTCGTGGCCTCGAAGGAGAAGCACGCGGAAGTGGCCGCCGCGATGCGCAAGCTGGATGTTCCGCCGCTGAATGTTCGCATCGAAGTGCGCTTCGCGGAGTCATCCGGCCGGCAGGATGTCGGCGCTGGAATTGAAGCGGCCGGCGAAATCGTGCGGGATGAAGGGATTACGAGCACGAAGATCAAGGTGAAGCCAAGAATCGAAAACACCTCCATCACGGCATCGTCGGATACGGCGCAGACGTTGCTCGTGGCGAGCGGGCGGCAGGGCGTTCTTCGGGTGGGCGAGAGCGTTCCCTACCTCGAGTGGTTCAAGGAGTACGGTTTCCGGCACGGGTACATGCAGCAATCCGTGAACTGGCAGGACGTTGGCGCCTCGCTGATTGTTGAGCCGACAGTGGTTGGAGAGGGACCGATGATCCGCATTCGTCTGACGCCGGAATTGAGCGGCCTCGTGGACGGGAATGTGTTGCATACCCGTTTCTCCGGGGTGGCGACCGAAGTGGTGGTGCAGCACGGTCAAACCTTCCAGATCGGCGGGTTGGACAAGGACAACGATTTTTACTCGCGCTTCCTGGTCGGCTTTGACCGGAGCGGTGGGCAGCAGAAGCTGAACATTACGCTGACGCCGCACATCGTGGGGCCCGCCGGCCGCTGACGCCATGGATTTTCCAAGCGCTGGAAAAAAGCGACGCGAAATGTCCAAGCCTTGGATATTTCAGTCAACCCGCCGATAAACAGGTCTGTTCCGGGCATGATCACACTTCGCAAAGTGTGATCATGGCGAAAAGAGGCCCGAACGCGTGCCGTCATCCGATCAAACAGCCCTGCGCCTCTACTGCAGACGCTTCTTCAGCGCTTCCAGTTCGGTGCGCAGTTCCTTCGGGAGCCGGTTGCCGAACTTGGCGTAGTGCTCCTCGATGGTCGGCAATTCGCTCTTCCAGCCCTGGACGTCCACGCGCAGCAGCTCCTCGAGGTCCCTGCGTTCGACGTCGAGGCTGGTCGTATCCAGCGCTTCCAGCGGAGGCATGAGGCCGATCGGGGTCTCGACAGCCCTGCCGGTTCCTTCGACGCGCTCGAAGATCCACTTCAGGACGCGACTGTTCTCCCCGAAGCCCGGCCAGAGCCAGCGCCCGTCGTCGCCCTTGCGGAACCAGTTGACGAAGTAGATGCGCGGCAGTTTAGCGGCGTTGCCTTCCTTGCCGACCTTCAGCCAATGGCCGAGGTAATCGCCCATGTGATAGCCGCAGAACGGCAGCATGGCCATCGGGTCGCGTCGCAGGGTACCGATCTTGCCAAAGGCCGCAGCGGTCATTTCGCTGCCCATGATGGAGCCGATGAACGTGCCGTGCTGCCAGCTGAAAGCCTCTGTGATGAGCGGAATGACCGATGCGCGCCGGCCGCCGAACAGGATGGCCGAGATCGGGACGCCTGCCGGGTCCTCCCACTCCTTGGCGATGACCGGACACTGTCCGGCCGGCGCGGTGAAACGCGCGTTCGGGTGGGCGCCTTTCTTGCCCGAGCCGGGCGTCCACGGCTGGCCCTGCCAGTCGATGCCCTCGGCCAGCGGTGTGCCGATGTCTTCCCACCAGACGTCGTTGTCCGGCGTGAGCACACAGTTGGTGAAGATCGTGTTCTTCGCGATGGTGCGCATCGCGTTGGGGTTGCTGTCCATCGAGGTGCCCGGCGCCACGCCGAAGAAGCCGAACTCGGGGTTGATGGCGTAGAGGCGGCCGTCCTTGCCGTACTTCATCCAGGCGATATCGTCGCCGATGGTCTCGACTTTCCAGCCGGGGATGGTCGGGATGAGCATCGCGAGGTTG
>CALMZY010000388.1 GCA_937870865.1 uncultured Lentisphaerota bacterium
TTCGTTGTTCATGAAGCCGCGTTCCGCTATTTCTACGGCGGGCAGGAGCGAGGCGAGGCGGGCGACGGGTTTGCCTTTTCCCGGGCTCGCAAAATCGCGATCGGTCTGTCGCAGGCCTGCGCCGGGCAGGCGCCGGGGAACCATTTGTTCGGACTGTCGGACATCCGACCGGCTACGGATCCAAGGTCCGGGGACGAGTCCGTGTCGTGGCCGGACATCTTCCTGTTGTCGCCTCCGTACCGCTATTACAGCGTTACGGCCGATGAGGTCGAGAGTGCGACCGGCGAAAGGAAGTGGCCCATCGGTCACGCGCGTGTGCAGGGCCCGTTGCCGCGTTCGCTGGGGTCGGGCGGCGAGGCGGGCGCGCCGGTTCGCTGGATTCCCCTGTTCCGTGCGGCGGACGGGGAAGGCCGCGCACGGTGTTGGCCGGCCTCGATCTATATTGAACCGCTGACCAACGGCATCACCCGGAAGTGGGCCTGGATCGGCGTGGATGTTTCAACGCCCTCGAGCGAGGCCGTCGCGGAAATGACGCTCGCGTGCGCGCGGCGGTTGCAGGAAGGAATCTTTCTGTACAAGGCGGGCTGTCCGCAATTCTCGTTCGAGCCGGAATCGGAGGTCAACGTGACGGCGCGCTGGACCGTTCCGGAAGGGCGGGCGGATGGGTTGCGGGTGTGCGCCGAACTCTACAAGGATGGATATGCCCCGCGGCTCAGGCGGGTCGTGGGTCCGCCTCCTTCCGACGATGGAATCGTGCGAATCGACCTGGGGCGGTCGCCCGCGGTGGAGGAGCGGGCGGTGGATTACACCCTCCGCGTCCTGATCGAGGACGCCCGCGTTCCCGGCAAGATCCTGGACCGTCTCGATCAGCCGTTGAAATTTCTGACCCTGCCGCGTACGGCCGGTGAACAGGAGTGGGTGACGGTCGCGGGCTCGCGATTCAAGCTCGGGCGGCGTCCCGTGTTCATGCTGGGCGTCAACTACTGGCCGCTGACCACGACCGGCCGGACGCCCGGCGAATCGACGCCGCACTGGCTGGACTGCGCGGTCTTTGATCCGAACCTTGTGCGCCGGGACCTGGACCTTCTGGCGGAGGCCGGCGTGAACTCCGTCTCCCTCCAGTACCTCGCGCCGGAGCAGGCTCCCCAGCTGAAATTCTTCCTCGAGGAGGCGCGCAAACGCGGGATCTGCGTGCACCTCTTCGTCGCGGGCCTTCAGCCGCTGGACCAGAACCTCGATCTCGCGAAACGTCTGATTCTGGCGGCGGACTTGAAGAATGAGTCGCAGGTGTTTGCCATCGACGTGGCGTGGGAGCCGCACCTTGGCACATATAGCGAGCGCTGTCGGTTCGATACCGACTGGGCCGGCTGGTTGAACGAGCAGTATGGCTCGAAGGAACACGCCGAGCGCGTGCTCGATTGCCGGCTGTGGAAGAAGAATGGCGTCCTGACCGGACCGTCGGACGACGAGCTTGCCGGCGACGGACCGGACCGCGCGCCCGTGGCGGCGTATCGCCGCTTCGTCCACGATTTCATGAGCCGCCGCTATGGTTTCGTCGCGCGCTGGCTTCGTTGGCTTGGCCTTCGTCAATTGCTGAGCGCGCGGACGGGGTACGGGGGGACCGGACAGGCGTGGGCGGAAAAAATGCTCGCGCTGGACCCGGCGGTCGGGGCTGTGCATTTCAATTTTATTAGTCCGGAAGGTTGGGGGTTGAACGGATCGTCCGGGGAATTCATGGAGGCCTCCTTCATCACGGCGTATTGCCGCGGGGTCAGCGACGGGAAGCCGGTGCTGTGGGCGGAATTCGGGTCGTCCGTCGGAGTTGATCCGCAGGCGGCGGATCTGGAAAACCAGGCCCGTATTTACCGCAACATGTTCGACATGGCGCTGAACAGCCGCGCCTCGGGCTGCTTCGGCTGGTGGTTCCCCTCCGGCTGGCGCACGGGCGAGGAAAGCGACATGGGTATTGTGAACCCGGATGGGTCCTGGCGGCCCGCCGGCGAAGCATACCGCCATTTCGCGCACCGGTTGCGCGGCGAGTGGACAGCGCCTTCCGGCTGGCGCGGGCGCGAAATGGACGTGGATGCCGGCCGGCTTTCCCGCGTGTGGAACACATGGAGAGATATCTACCGGGCCGAGGCCGCAGAAGGGCGAATGGAGGAGATTCGGCCGGGAAATTTTGGAAAGCGCACGGCCGAAATACCGATCCGGTCTGTTGGCGGCATGCCGTACACCACGCCGGCTCCCCTGGAGAGCGTGAACGCCGAATGGGGACGTGTGACGATCGATGGACTGGAGCGCGAGAGAATGCCGGGTCAGCCTTTGGCCATGCATGCCGGACAGAAGCTGCGCATCGCGTTGATCAACACGGGGCCTGTCACGTGGGACGCCTCGTCGGAAGGCAAGTCCCGCTGCGTCTGGGTCCGGCTGGAGAACGAGCGGGGCGTGCAGCAACTGCCGCTTCCGTCCATCCGGTTCGGAGAGTCAACAGGGATCAGTTGGGTTGCGCCGGAGCCGGGCGTTTGGCGTATACAGCCTCTTCTTGCGGACGTCGGGCCGTTCGGCGAACCGCTGCAGGTCGAGGTGTTGGAACCGTACAGGAAGGAATCCGCTTCAGAGGCGTTTCTACGGCACGGCTTCTTGCTGTAGCGGGATTGTCTACTTCGCGCCATTCTTCCAGACCGTAACCTTCTTCTTCACCCGCCCCCACTCGGCGGCATCGCGATGGCTCTGGAAAAAGAGGTCAACGCGATACCCCTTGATGCCGCTTCCGCGGTCCTCCACGCGCCCGTAACCATAGCCCGGAATGTACATCACCGTGCCGAAGGGAAAGATCGACGTGTCCGCCGCAAGAGTGCCCTTCTTCGCGCGCGCGCCGCTCGCCGTGACGCCCACGGCCTTGGGTTTTCCACGGTTCGGGCCCGACGAGATCACGGGCCGGAACAGCCAGTTTCGCTCCCATCCGCAGCAGTCGCCGCAGGGGCAGTAGCCCGTCGTTTCAATCACATAGGTCCGTCCGGGCGAGTGCCGCGGGGGCCGGATGGGGGACCAGCGTACATCGCGCACGAAACAGCCGGTGCTGCCGGACAGGATGGCCAGGAGAATAAGACCGAACCGCCAATTCATCGGTACCGGCAGTCTAGTTCCCGCCACCCGATCGTTACAAGCTGGTTTCTATACGCAAACCGGGATTCCAGGGTATACTAGTCAACGACATTGAATACGTGAGTCATGAACAGCGACACACTCAGACGCCCAACGGCCATGGATTTGTTGAAACGGCTGTTGAGCACATCCGACAGGAAGCAGGAGTGCATGACGACCTCTTCCGAGGTCAAGACGGACATCTACTCCGTACCTCCCACCTGCCGCCGGCTGTATCCCCGCCCCCGGCCGCTGAAGTAAGTTTGAATCCGCCCCGTCTTCCTGTGTAGTGTGTGCCCTGTCATGACTCAAAACGACAACAGCAGTTCTTCCAACTCGCGCCTCGCGGCTGCGCGCATCGTCAGTTCGTGGATCAAGTCCGACACGTTTCCCGACCGCGAACTCGACGCCGTCGAGAACTCCCGCGCTTTCGTCATGGAAGTGGTGCTTGGCATCGTCCGCTGGTACGGCGCGCTGACCTGGATCCGGGATCGCCGCGTCCAGCAACGGCCGCGGCCGGCAGTGGACGCCTGCATTCTGGTCGGGCTCTACCAGCTTCTGTTCATGGACGATGTGCAGGAATATGCCGCCGTGAACGAGACCGTGGAGGCGGCGAAAATTGCCGGCGGCGAGAAGGCCGCGAATTTCGTCAACGCCGTTCTGCGTCGCGCGCAGGCGGACAAGCGGCAGATTTTCCAGGCCCTGGAAAAGCAGCCGCCCGCCACGCGCTTCTCGCATCCGAGACTGTTGATCGACCGCTGGACGAAGCAATTCGGCGACGCCGCGATGGCGCGCCTCTGCGAATGGAACAATCGGCGCGCGGACGTCGTGGTGCGCACGAACAAAAAACTTTCGATCGAGGGACAGCCGCATCCGTTCGCGCCGGGCCGGTTCCTGATCCTGCCCCGCGGTGTGAGCGTGACCGACGTCCCGGGTTTCGCCGAAGGCTCATTCTACGTCCAGGACCCGTCCACCTCCGTCGCGCCCGAACTCCTGGATGCGAAGCCCGGCGAGACGGTTCTGGACGCCTGCGCCGCGCCCGGCGGGAAGACCCTGCAGATCGCCGAGATGATGAAGGGGCAGGGGACGCTCATCGCGATGGACCCGGCCGCTGACCGGCTCAAGCCGCTCCGCGAGAACATCGCGCGGCTGAAATGGGATTTCATTCAAGTGGTCGAAGGCGATGTCACGAAACAGAGAACGGCCACGCGCTTCGACGCCATTCTTCTCGACGTTCCCTGCACAAACACCGGCGTCATCCGCCGGCGGCCGGACGTGCGCTGGCGGTTCTCGCCGGAGCGTCTGCGCGCGGCCTGCGACAAGCAGGCGGCGATTCTCGACGCGGCCGCCGGCCGGCTCGCCGACGGCGGCAGAATTGTCTACAGCACGTGCAGCCTCGAGCTTGAGGAGAACGAAGGCCAGATCGACCGGTGGCTGGCGCGGCATCCCCAATTCAGGCTCGCGGACTCGCGCCGGCTTTTTCCTCCCGAGTCGGGGACGGATGGCGCGTTTGCGGCGCTGCTGGTGCGGAAATGAGACTTAACAAATTTCCAATTTCCAATTGGCAATTGGCAATTGTTTTCACTGTTCTGCTGGCCGTTGCGGCGCCCGCCCAGCCTCCTCACCTCTCCATCTGGTGCGAGTTCATGCCGTACGAGGATGTTCAGCAGACGCTGCCGACGCTCGCGCAATATGACTGCGATCTGCTTCTTCACGTGGGGCGCGAGGACGTCGGGAGCGAGGACCTCGCCGCACTGTGCCGCTCGGCGCACTCGAATGGGGTCAACGTTGCCGCATGGTTCCTGCTCCCGTACGACCAGCACCTCTACGTGGGCGAGGCGACCGCGGACGCCATCCGCGATCTTTCCCTGGAGTTCGTGGAGTGGTCGCAAAAGGAGAACCTGGGGATTGATTGGGTGGTCTTCGATTGCGAGCCGTCGCCGCTGCTCGGAAAGAGACTGTTCTACGAAGTCCGCCGCGGCCGCGTCGTCGCGCTCGCGCGCGTCCTGCACGGCGAGACCGATCCGGCGCGATTCTCGGAGTCGGTTGAAAAGCTGAACCGCCTGATCGACGATCTCCACGGCCGCGGCGTGAAGGTCATGGGCGCGGCGAACCGCGTGTTCCTGGATTTTCTTCGCCACGAAAACACGGCGGTGCAGGACTCGCTGAACTCGCCGTTCAGCATGGTCCATTGGGACAGGGCCTCGTTCATCACGTACCGCTACAAGTCGTCGCAGGCGCAGTACGTCGGCATGATCAACCGCTACGCCACGCTTGCGCGTCTCTACTTCAAAGACAAGGCCGCGCTCGACGTCGGCCTTCTCGGCGACCAGCGCGGCTTCGCGGAGCACCGCGAGCGGGCGGAGCTTTTCGCCGGCGGCGACTACTTCATCAGCTACCTCGACGGCATGCGGTCGGTTTTCGACCTGGAGGAAGTTGTCGGCGTCGCGTTGGGCCGCGGCGTGACGAACATCAATCTCTACTCGCTCGAGGGGGCGGTCGACTCCGTCGCGGGCCTGGACTACTGGCTGCGCGCGGCGTCGGAAGCCAGGCCCGTGACCGGGCTTGACCGCTGGACGCCTGTGAAGTCGGTCCGGATGGGCTTCATGGGCTGGCTGCTGGACCTGCTGTATCGGGCCAGCGTCTGAAAAGTTTCCAACGGTTGGAAAAATGGCGGCGGATTTTTCCAAGGATTGGAAAAGCGGCCTTCGTTATGGCACATTGTGCGCCGAAGGGAGATATCCATGCCCCAGGCTGACATCGGATTGATCGGGCTCGCCGTCATGGGCGAGAACCTCGTTCTCAACATGGCCAACCACGGCCATACCGTCGCCGTCTTCAACCGCACCGTGTCGAAAGTGGACGACTTCCTCGCCGGCCGCGCGAAGGACAGGAGCATCGTCGGCGCGCGCAGTCTGCAGGAGCTCGTTGCCGCGCTGAAGAAGCCGCGCCGGATCATGATGATGGTGAAAGCCGGTGCGGCGGTCGACGAGCTGATCGGCCAGCTGATCCCGCTTCTCGAGCCGGGGGACATCCTGATCGACGGCGGCAATTCGTACTTCCCCGACACCGAGCGGCGGGTGAAAGAAGCGGAGTCGAAGGGCTTCCTCTACATCGGCACGGGCGTATCCGGCGGCGAGGAAGGCGCATTGAAAGGCCCGAGCATCATGCCGGGCGGATCGGCCGCCGCGTGGCCGCCTGTGAAGGCGATTTTCCAGGACATTGCCGCGAAGGTCGAGAATGCGCCGTGCTGTGACTGGGTCGGGCCCGGCGGTGCGGGTCACTTTGTGAAGATGGTTCACAACGGCATCGAGTACGGCGACATGCAGCTGATCGGCGAAGCGTACGCGCTTCTGAAAGGTGCGCTCGGCATGACGCCGCCGGAACTGCACGACGTCTTCGCCGCGTGGAACAAGACCGAACTGGATTCGTACCTGATCGAGATCACGTCGCAGATTTTCACAAAGAAGGACTCCGAGACCGGCAACTATCTCGTCGACATGATCCTCGATGCGGCGGGGCAGAAGGGCACGGGCAAGTGGACCAGCCAGATCGCGCTCGACCTCGGCGTGCCGCTGACGCTCATCACCGAAGCCGTGTTCGCGCGCAGCATGTCGGCGCTGAAAGAACAGAGAGTTGCGGCGTCGCAGGAGCTGAAGGGCCCGCGGTCGAAATTCGGCGGCGACCGCGCGAAGTTCGCCGAGGATATCCGGCAGGCGCTGTACGCCTCGAAAATCTGCTCGTACGCACAGGGATTCGCGATGATGCAGGCGGCCGACGCGGAACACAAATGGGATCTGAAGCCCGGACAGATCGCACTGCTATGGCGCGGCGGGTGCATCATCCGCGCGCAGTTCCTGAATCGCATCAAGGAGGCGTACGACCGAAAGCCCGCGCTCGCCAACCTCCTCCTCGACAAGTATTTCAAGAAGGCCGTCGCTAGGTCGCAGTCGAGTTGGCGGCGTGTCATCCGCGAGGCGGTGAAGCTGGGTATCCCGGTGCCGACGTTCAGCGCGGCGCTGGCGTACTACGACAGCTACCGCTCCGCCCAGCTACCGGCAAATTTGCTGCAGGCCCAGCGCGACTTCTTCGGCGCGCACACGTTTGAACGAATCGACAAGCCGCGCGGGCAGTTTATGCACGCGGAATGGATTTCTTCATGAAACTCAGGTTTCAGGTTTCAGGTTTCAAGTTTCCGGCAATCATCCTCGCCAGCTCCTCCCCGCGCCGCCGCGAGTTTCTGAAACAGCTCGGGCTGTCATTCAAGGTTGTCCCTCCGCGCGTTGACGAGCAGCCGGAGAAGCGCGAGGAGCCCGGCCATTTCGCGTGGCGGCTCGCGGTGGACAAGGCTCTCGACGTCGCATCCCGCGTCGGCCCGCGTCCCATCGTCATCGCCGCCGACACCATCGTCGTCCTCGGCAAAACGATCCTTGGAAAGCCGAAAGACGAGGTGGACGCTCGCCGGATGCTGAAGATGCTGAGCGGCCGCGGGCACGAGGTGATCACCGGCGTCTGCGTGATGCAGGGCAGGAAAAAACGCAGCTTCGTGACGAGCACGGACGTGGAGTTCAAAAAGCTCACGACGCAGGAGATTGATTTTTATGTGGCGTCCGGCGAGCCGATGGACAAGGCCGGCGCGTACGCGATCCAGGGCATCGGCTCGTTTCTCGTGAGAAGCATCAGGGGTTCGTACACGAACGTGGTCGGGCTGCCGGTGGCGGAGCTGCTGGACGTGCTGGAGCGGGAGTTCAAGGTTCCGCTGTTCGGGAAAACAGCGGTCCAAAGTCCAAAGTCTAAAGTCCAAAGTCAGACACAGAAAACTTTGGACCTTGGACTTTAGACTTTGGACTCTCCCCTTCAGATCAGCTGTGTCTCGTAATCCAGCAACACATACCGCGGGTCGCCGCGGAGCGCGTCGGCGATTTCCGAAAGCCGTTTTTCCACCACGACCTTCTCCGCCGCGACGGTGACGAAGGCAAGCACGGCCGCCTGCCACAGGTCCTGTTTATCCACCTCGGCCACGCTGACGTTCCACTTGTTGATCGCGCGGTCCTTGAGGCTGCGCAGGACCTGCCGCTTGTCCTTCAGGGACCGCGAATCCGGAATGCTCAATTGTGCCTGGAGGAGTCCAATCACCATAACGAGCGACCTTTCATCCGTGGGGTCATGATTCCCGCCGCCGGCGCGCCGGTCAACGAGATTTTCCATGGATAGAGAAAACGGACGCCTGGTTTTCCGGAGTTTCGGCCATTGGCATCTTTACATCTTCAGGCAAAGCATCTATTGGATACGGGGTGTTGTGGACGTCAGGGAGTGTATGAACGAGGGATCTCAACGGCCCGAGAAACCGCGTCCTGATTTGACCGCGAATCCGCCCGTCAAGGGGCAGGGTCCGCGGTTCGTTGTTCCCGCGAAATCCGAGACCGGAGCGGTCCCGTTTACGAAGCTTCCCAAACCGCCGAAGCCTTCCGGGGAGGCGCGGGACAGCGAGGTGTTCAGCCGCGTCCTTCGGGTTCAGGGCGGGGACAAGTACAAGGTGGGGGCGGTGGTAGCCGAGGGCGGCATGGGCATTGTGCGCGAGGCGTTCGACATGACGTGCAAGCGCGTCGTGGCCATCAAGGAAATATCGAAAAACCGCTCCATCCCGCCGGAGGATTTGTCGCGCTTCATCGAGGAGGCGCAGATCACGTCCCAGCTCGAGCATCCGAACATCGTTCCGATTCACGAAGTCGGATTCGACAGCCAGCAGAACGCGTTCTACGCGATGAAGTTCGTGAAGGGTGTCACCCTCACGGAGGTGCTGCTCGGCATCCGCAAGGCGCGGGAGAACTTCGCCGAGCGCTATCCTCTATCGCGCCTCCTGAACGTTTTCCAGAAGGTGTGCGACGCGGTCGCTTTCGCCCACTGGCGGGGGATCGCCCACTGCGACCTGAAGCCCGACAACATCATGATCTGCGACTTCGGCGAGGTGATGTTGATGGATTGGGGCCTGGCGCAGAAGGTGGGCAGCCCTCTGCCGGTGCAGAAAGGCCCGGCCTGCGACGACACGGTATTTGGAATTTCGGAACGTCCAAGCAAGATCGATTCGACGACGCGAACAACGACGGGACGTATTCTCGGCACGCCTGGATTCATTGCCCCGGAGCGGATCAGCGGGGGTGAACTCGTGGACATCCGGTCGGACATCTATTCCCTGGGGGCCACGTTGTACAGCATTCTCACATTGCGGCCGCCGGTCACCGGGGCCGATATCAATGACGTGCTTCGGAAGATTCTGACGGGCGACATTCGTTCGCCGGTGGCCTGGAACGACGAGCTTCCCCAGGGATTTCCCCATTGCCCTGAAGGAAAGGTTCCGCCGGCCCTGTCCGAGGTTGTCATGACGGCCATGTCATTGGACGCGGAAGACCGGTACGCGTCCGTGAAGGATCTGCAGCAGGAGGTGGAAGCCTATCAGAACGGGCAGATCTGGCATGTTGTGGTGGACCAGGATTTCACGGGCGAGGACCCGCTGGCCCGGTGGGATGTGCTGGGCGGCGTTTGCGAGGTCAAGAACGGCGAACTGCTGATGTCGCTCGGCGAGCCGCAGATTCTTGCGTTGAAGGCTGACCTGCCAATCGATGTGCGCATCGAATTCGAAGCGCGCGAGGAGAACGTGTATCTGAACTCCATCGGCTGTTTCGTCAGCGCCACGCGCAACGTATCGCCCAAGGAAATGGGATTCACGGGTTACAAGTTCGAACTGGGCGGGTTCGACAACTCGGCGGACACGCTGGATCGCGCCGGGCGGCAGATTGCCCGCCGGCAGGCGGCCTCGATCGAGCGCGGAAAGAACGTTCGGATATGTCTGGAGCGCGTGGGGAATCGACTTCGCGTGGTCATCGACGGGCACGAGCTCTTCAATGTGGTGGACCCCGATCCCTTGTCCGGATCGGACCGCACGGCGATCGGCCTCTTCGGCTGGCTTGCCGAGTGTTACATCAAGCACATCAAGATCAGCACGCTCGGCGCCCCGTGGAAGAGCGACATCCTGGATCTCGCCGAGAGGCAGAGTCTCAAGGGAAACTACGATCTGGCCCTGGGGCTGGTGAAAGAGGTTATCGATTCGTATCCGGAACCCGCCCGCCTCGCGCGCGCGCGCAAAACGGAGCAGATGATCGTGCGGCGGAAGACGATGGCTCAGGAGATCGAGGAGTGGCGCGGGAAGCTTTCCCGCGCGTGGCCGGGCGCGCCGTTCGACCTGCGCGCCACAAACGACGGGTTCATCCTCGTGATTGAGAATTGCGGGATCGAGGATCTCAGCCCGATCCGGGGCCTCCCGTTGATCGCCCTGAACTGCCCGAGCAATCGAATCCAAAGCCTGGAGCCGTTGCGGGGGATGCCCCTGACCTCCCTGACTTGCAGCGGCAACCCGATCACCAGCCTGGAGCCGCTGCGCGGCATGCCTTTGACGACGGTTGTGTGCGAAGGCTGTCCGATCGAAAGTCTCGAACCGTTGAGGGGAATGCCCGTCACCATGGTGAATATCGGCGGGGCGCGTGTCCGCGACCTCGACCCTCTGCGCGGGATGTCGTTGACCTTCCTTTCGTGCTGGGGCAATCAGATCACCTGCTTCGACCCGTTGGCGGGTATGAAGAATCTTTCCGCTCTGTATTGCTCTGCCAACCAGGTCGAAAGCCTGGAGCCGCTGCGCGGACTTTCACTTGTGTCGATGAACTGCAGCGGCAACCGCATTTCCGATCTCGAGCCGCTGCGCGGACTTCCGCTGGGGGTTCTCCACTGCGGCGACAACAACATCACATCCTTGGAGCCCCTCGCCGGGCTTCCTCTGAAGATGCTGAGCTGCCAGGCCAATCGGATCACGACTCTCGAGCCGCTGAGGGGGATGCCCTTTGCCTCGCTGGTCTGTGGCGCCAATCCCCTTACGAGCTGCGAGCCGTTCGTGGAGATTCCGCCGGACGATTTCCGCTACGATTCCGATGCCATCCCGACCTCCGAGTTGAAACGCGTGCGGGACATCTGGCGGGAGCGCAAGGCGGGGGATCTGCATGTGCGCCATATCGAGATCCTCCTGGCGGCGCGTGAACTCCAGATCGGCGCGCTGAAGAAAATGGCCAGCGAATTCAAGGGCCATCGTTATCTGTTCATGCCGAAGTTCCTGACGTGGGACGAAGCCCGCGTGTTCTGCGAGAAGCTGGGCGGGCATCTCCTGACGGTGAGTTCGCAGGAAGAACACGACTTCATCAATGCGGCGTTCCCGAACGGATCCTGGTTCTGGCTCGGGCTGAAGACGACGGAACGCGGGCACGAGTGGGTGACCGGCGAGCCGTTCGACTACAACAACTTCGTGGGTCCCCAGCAGGAGCGCAAACTGGGGCCGAAGATTTTCAGCGGACGCTGGACTGCGGACGATTATCCCGCCGCCCACCACTCCTTCATGATCGAGTGGGATGATTGAGCCGGACCCGGAGCCTCCCGGCCGCGCGTTCCCGCGCGGCGTGCCAAAAAAGCAATTTGCCGCCGCGCCGCTCTCTTTACAACTCCTGCCCGTTTGACTATTGGGTAGAGGCCGGGATTGCGCATGAAGAAACTGCCCAAACCGTCTGAAATAAAGGGTGAAGGATCGACATCGCCCGCGAAGCCTCCTTCCCCTTTGAACATTACGCTCCCAAGCAAGCCCGCC